>JBDUCK010000059.1:0-13906 GCA_040003485.1 Ferruginibacter sp.
GAGAGAAAATAAAACTTTAATAATAGCTAATATCGGCCGTAGAAAACTTTGGTATGCAGCGGCGGCTGTATTATTAATCGGGGTATTAAGTATCGGCTTAAAATTTTTAGTAAGTAATGCCGGGAAGCCACAGTTAGCTACTGAATATGGCCAGATAAAACAAGATAAATTACCCGATGGAACAGAAATTATTTTAAATGCTAACAGTAAGCTTACTTATCCCAGGCAGTGGAAAGAAGGAACTGACAGGGAAGTATGGATAAAGGGTGAAGCTTTTTTTCATGTGAAGAAAACTGTGCAGCATAATAAATTTATTGTGCATACCGATGCTTTTGATATTGAAGTAACCGGAACTTCTTTTGATGTTATAAACAGGGAAGGAAAAAGCAGTATTATTTTAAAAGAAGGAAGTGTAAAAATACATAGGCCAGGCGAAGCGGAAATACTGATGAAGCCCGGAGATTTTGTTGAATTTACCAATGAACAAATTCAAAAGAAAACGGTAACAAAACAAGATTACCTGGCGTGGACAGAAAGTAAACTTGTATTTGATAATACTGCCTTAAAAGACGTGGTTACAATCATCAAACAACATTATGGCGTAGACGTGAAACTGATGGGGAATGATTTAGCAGAGAAAACGATAACAGGTATAATGCCTAATAATAACCTTGATGTTTTGCTGGAAGCCCTGGAAGCAACACAGGAATTTACTATAAAACGTATAGATAATATTATAACCATCACCAACAAAAATTAATAACTATTAAACTACTGTCAAAAATGAGAAGACTAAAAATTAATTTGCTGTTCCTGGTTACTTTGCCGGTATTTTTTTCTATAAGCCTGAGCCAGGCGCAAAATATTTATGCAGTCAATACAAAACCTGTTGCCAGGTATGCAGTTACCGGCAGCGTACAGGCCGATGATAAAGCCGAGAAGAATAAACTCATAAATGTATTAAAGGAATTGAACAGGATAAAAGGAGTCTATTTCATGTTTTCCAATCATACATTAAGTACTGTAACTGTAAATCCTGTTACAGATATGCTGCTGGATGTAGAAACAATATTAAGCCAGATGTTTAAAAATACCGGTCTTGCTTACAAAAAAATAAACGCTAAAACTTTTGTCATCATATCTTTAAATGATGCGTCCAAAACTAAAGCAGAAATCCGGAACAAGGGGTATGCACTTATGGTACCAACATCTAATGAACGTGTTGCTAAAAGTAGTGCCCATGAATATGTAATTACCGGAAAAATTGTTGACAAATCGGGCAACCCTCTTGCTGGCGTAACTGTTTCTGTAAAAGGAAAAAACAATGGAACTTCCACGGATGCAAACGGGTCGTTCAGTATAGAAGCGAGCAAAGGCGAAGTGCTGATATTTACATATGTAGGTTACGAAATGCAGGAAGTAACGGTTAGAAACAGCAATAATTTTTCTATCCAGCTCGCAGAAAAAAATGGCCAGTTAAATGAAGTGGTGGTTACAGCCCTGGGCATAAGAAGAGAAAGAAAATCATTGGGTTATTCTGTAACCGAAGTAAAAGGCAGCGAATTAACCCAGGCAAGGGAAATTAATGTGGCTAATTCATTGGTGGGCCGTGTTGCAGGTTTAAATGTAAGCTCAATTGCCGGTGGGCCCGGGGCTTCTACTAATGTTATTATCCGTGGTATTTCCAGTTTGGGGTCTACTAACCAACCACTCTATGTGGTGAATGGCGTTCCTATGGAAAGTGCACCAAACGGGCAAAAAGGTACTCAATATGATAATGGGGTAGACAGAGGTGATGCAATAGGAAATTTAAACCCGGATGATATTGAAAGCATTTCGGTATTGAAAGGTGCCGCTGCATCAGCTTTGTATGGCTATCGTGCCAAAGCCGGCGTAATTTTAATTACAACAAAAACCGGTAAGGGCAATGGCATAGAGTTCAATTCTAATTACGTGGCAGAACAAATAATGGATCCTACTGATTGGCAATATGTATATGGCCAGGGCTCCAACAACATTAAACCAGTCAATCAAAATGCAGCATTCCAGGCAGGCCAATCAAGCTGGGGAGCAAAATTAGATGGCAGCAGCGTTATTCAGTTTGATGGCGTAGCCCGGCCTTATACAGCTCAAAAAAATAATCTTAAAAATTTCTACCGCACCGGTGGTACTTTTACTAATACGATAGCATTTAATAAAACTTTTAAAGATGGTGCTTTACGTTTATCTGCAAACAATCTTACCAATAAAGCAGTGATCCCCAATTCCGGTTTAAACAGGCAATCATTCAACTTTACCGGAAATTTTAATCCCTTAAAACGTTTAGTAATTGATGCAAGGGCAAACTATATTCTGGAGCAAGCCAAAAACAGGCCTTTTCTCTCGGACGGGGCAGGCAACGCTAATTTTAATGTGATGATATTACCCACAAGCGTGGATGTAAATGTTTTGAAGAAAACAACAAATCCTGATGGCACAGAATATGGCTATTCTGCCAATACTTATGGGACTAACCCATGGTTTGCTGCTAACAAGTTTATAAATAATACCACACGGGAACGCTTAATTGTTTCTACCAGCGCAAGGTACAATTTTGATAACGGTTTTTTTGTACAGGGGCGTGCAGGAAGAGATGCATATAATGATCGTTATACTGGTGTAATACCCACCGGTACAGCGTATCGTGTAAATGGCCAGATTGCAGAACAAGGCATTAAATTTACAGATCTGAATGTAGATGGACTGGCGGGAAAAATCTTTAAAGTAAGCAATAATTTAACCATTACACCCAACATAGGGGCAAGTTATAGAAGAACCAAATCGGAAACCATCACTAATAATGGTGCAGACTTTGCCGTTCCTTTTGTTTATAATATCCTGAATGCAAAAAACAAATCTGTTGATTATTTGGTAAGAGACCAGGAAACACAATCTTTGTATGGCACTTTAGAAATTGCTTATAATTCTTATCTATACCTGACAGGTTCTGCCCGAAGTGACTGGTTTTCTACCCTGGCTACCCCGGGTACAAATAATAAGCTGAATGTAGTTTATCCTTCTATAAGCGGTTCATTTGTATTTTCTGAATTTGTAAAAAATAACTGGTTAAGCTTTGGTAAAATACGTGCAGGTTATGCGGTGGTAGGAAACGCAACTGATCCTTATCAAACGCAGTTGAGTTACACCTTTAACAGTGCTTCATTAAATGGATTACCCCTTGGTTCCATTTCAAATTCTACTGTGCCTAATAAAGGGCTAAGGCCTTCAACAGCGAGTGAGCTGGAAATTGGTACAGAAATGCGCTTATTTAAAAACAAAATAAGTGTAGATATTACGTGGTATGATAAAAAATCTAAGAATGAAATCATATCTGCTCCTGCTTCTATTACCTCCGGTTACACGGGTGCTGTATTAAATATTGGAGAACTGCAAAATAAAGGCGTTGAAGCTTTGGTTTCTGTAACAGCTATTAAAACTACCCATTTCAGTTGGGTAAGTTCTGTAAACGGTTCCATTAATCACAACAAGGTTCTTTCTTTAGCGGCAGGGCAAAGCCAGCTTCCCGGCGGCATTTCCCGTTCCGGCGTAGGGTTTACGGCCAGTGTTGTCGGGTTGCCCGCAGCACAGGTAATGGCATACGATTATAAATATGATGCCGCCGGAAAACTTGTGCTGGATGCAAACGGGATTCCCGACAGGGGAGACCTGATCCCGTTAGGCTCTGCATACCACAAGTGGATTGGCGGATGGAACAACGAGTTTTCTTACAAGCGTATTAATTTTTCATTTTTAATTGATGGTAAATGGGGCGGCAAAATATTTTCTGCAACGGATTTTTACGGCTACATATTTGGTTTGCATAAAGCAACTTTAGTAGACCGGGAAAAAAACTTTGGTACCACCGCAGCACCAATTGATGCCGCTACTTATTATGGCACATTTGCCGGCAATATTTCCAAAGTATTTGTTCAGGATGCAAGTTTTGTAAAATTCCGGCAGCTTGCATTAGGTTATACATTTCCGGGTACAATGTTTAAAAACGTAGTACAAAGTCTCAACATCAGTTTTGTGGCCCGTAACCTTTTTACTATTATGAAAAAAACGGACAACATAGATCCTGAGGCAAACTTCTCTTCCACTCCCGGCGGGTTAACACAGGGGTTAGAGCTGGGCGGTGTGCCACCGGTACGGTCTTTTGGCGTAAACCTGAATGTTAAGTTTTAATTGTAAACCCATTAATCTATTAAGATGAAAATAAAATTATTAAAATACAGCGTTGTATTGTTTGCCATATCAGTTTTGATAACAGGTTGTACAAAAAAATTCGACAAGATAAATACGAACCCGGCTTCATACAGCCAGTCAACCTTTGATCCTAATTATTTACTTACGTCGGCGCAACTGACTTATACAGGCAGCACAGATTTTAGTTATGAAACCTGGCGGGGTAATCTTATTTATTCTTCCACCATGATGCAGGGCTTATCTACCGTTATTGGTTATTGGGCCGGCGATAAATATTTATTGAATGAAGGATATACTGCCGCATACTGGACAGTGGCTTATCCTGAACAGGTAAAACCTGTTGTGGACCTGGTACAGTTTACCAAAGAGAAACCGCAATATAAAAACCTGTATCAAATATCACGGATCATGCGGGCATTGATTATGGAACGAATTACTGATCTGTATGGGGATGTACCATACACCGGCGCAGGGCAAGGATATTATACCAATAATTTTTTTCCTAAATATGATAAGCAACAGGATATTTATGCAGATCTTTTAAAAGAGGT
This sequence comes from Ferruginibacter sp., assembly GCA_040003485.1. Taxonomy (GTDB): domain Bacteria; phylum Bacteroidota; class Bacteroidia; order Chitinophagales; family Chitinophagaceae; genus Ferruginibacter. The sequence continues at coordinate 4,797 of JBDUCK010000059.1, forward strand.
AGAGGATGCTACCAATAACCTGGATGCCGCCGCAGATAAACCGGCAGGCGACGTATTTTACAATGGTAATATTGATCAGTGGAAAAAATTTGGTAACACTTTATTGCTGCGTATTGCCATGCGCTTAACAAAAATAGACCCTGCCACTGCACAAGCTTATGTAACCAAAGTGCAGGGAAAAACATTTACCGGCAATGCAGATAATGCTTTTGTAAAACACGATGCAACAGGTGGCAGAACAACTATCAATCGCAATAGCCAGGTTTTATTAGGTGATGGTGGGCAAGAACATTATTATGTAAAATGGTCTCAAACGTTTATTGATTTTCTTAAATCAACCAATGATCCACGTTTAGGAAAAGTAGCGGTAACGCAGCTATATCTTAGTGATGCTTCTAAGAATCAGAATGGAACAGGCAATTCTGATGCCGCCGTACAAAAAGGAATGCCCAATGGTAAAGACCTTAGCGGCATCCCTGGCCGTACAATCGGCTCTGATCCCAGCTTTACAAGCTTCCCCGATTATTCTTCAGCCAGCTCTTTTATGATAAAAAGAGACGGACCAACATTTATACTTACTTATGCAGAAGCTGAATTATTATTAGCCGATGCGGCCCAGCGATGGAATATTGGCGGTAGTCCTGCTACACATTATAATAATGGTGTGAAAGCAGCAATGACTTATCTGGGACAATATGATCCTGCGATTGCAGTTTCAGATGCTGCAGCGGACGCTTTTTTATTAGCTAATCCTTATGTTGCAGCAAACGGTTTAGAAATGATCAATACACAATATTGGGCACATGCTATTACTATGCTGGATTTTTATGAAACATGGTCTAACTGGAGAAGAACAGGCTTTCCTTTATTAACGCCAGTAGTTTATCCAAATAATGCAACAGGTGGTACTATACCCAGGAGATTTCCTTATCCTTCAACAGAGGCAAGTTCTAATCCGGATAATTATAAAGCTGCACATGATGCGGTATCCGGCGGCGATGTTTTAACCTCCCGTGTGTGGTGGGATAAATAATAATTGTAGTTTTTTTGTTCTCATAATCATGTTCGGTAGGCCACTCAATTTTTTGGGTGGCCTTTTTCTTATTCAAAAAGTATTGTAAATATCTACCCGTGCCTGGCAGGCACTAAAAGAGTTTGCTTAAAATTTAAAATAAATGGAAGAGGAGAAAATTATTTATTTGCGTGTTCTATTATTTCATCCATTGAAATGCCGCTATGGCTTTCGTCATAAACACATTCACCGTTTTTAATAATTAATATCTGCGGTGATTCATGTTCAACAAAAAAATCTTCCGCAATTTTTGCAGATAAAGAACGGGAGGCAATCAGGTCAACAAAATGAAAATCCATGCCTTCGGGTGTATTGCCTCTTTCGAGACGGCTTTTAGCCATGCTGCTGATACTGCAACGGCTACTGTGTTTAAAAATAACCTGGGGTTTATTTGATGAATTTATCTTCATCGCATTCAATTCAACTTCGTTTTTCAAGGGTATCCAGTTCATGTATATTATTTTCGTCTTAGTGTATGATCCTCTCCGTCATTGGGCAACCGGTCTTTCTGCTGGATGCACAACTGCTTATAAGCGCAGCAAGTGATATTATTGTTAGCATAACAATTAATATTCTCTTTATCATATTTTAATTTTTATATTTAGCAAAGATAATTTATTAGTGGTAAACGGGGAAAATTGAAGAAAAATTACATTTGCGTTCAGTTTTTTACTGAATACCCTATCTTACAGATGAATCCAATATAAAACACTAAATATTTTTTAATTAATGCTACAATTAACCCGCCCAATTGCTTTTATAGATTTAGAAACCACAGGCGTTAATCTTTCCTCAGACAGAATAGTAGAACTTGCCATTGTAAAAATTTTAGCAGACGGCAGCAGGCAGGTAAAAAGGAAACTGATCAATCCGCAAATGGCTATTCCCAAAACATCCAGTGATATACATGGTATAACTGATGAGATGGTGAAAGACGCACCTACTTTTAAACAGGCAGCAAATGAAATTAAACAGTTTTTAGAAAACAGCGATTTGGGTGGATACAATAGTAACCGCTTTGATATCCCTATGCTGATGGAAGAATTTTTGCGTGCTGAAATGGAAGTGGATCTGAGTGACAGAAGAATGGTAGATGTGCAGCACATTTTTTATACCATGGAACCACGAACACTTTCTGCTGCATACAAATTTTTCTGTGCAAAAGAACTGGAAAATGCCCATAGCGCAGAAGTAGATATTAAAGCCACTATTGAAGTGCTGGAAGCCCAGATAACCCGCTATGAAAAATTAGGAACTTCAGTAGATTCTATTTTATCGGTTATCGGAGAAGATAAGATTGTGGACTATGCCAGGCGTTTTAGTTTTGATGATAAAGGGGTAGAGGTTTTTAATTTTGGTAAGTACAAGGGCAAATCTGTTTGTGATGTTTTAAAAAATGAACCCCAGTACTACGACTGGATGATGAAAGGCGATTTCCCGATGCATACCAAGAAAAAATTGACCGAGCTTTTTAACCGTGCCCTGTTAAAAACAAATAAATAACCACCGCTTAAATATTTAATACAAAAGACTTTCTTTAATATATTATTTTTGCTTTTCAGGCACAAAACGTAGTTTGGAAAAAATTGTAATTATACCAACTTATAATGAAAAGGAAAATATTGAAGCAATCATTGCTGCAGTACTCAGCATGCATTTAAATTATCATATACTTATCATTGATGATGGCTCACCTGATGGCACAGCTTCCATAATAAAATCTTTATTTCCCAAATATCCAGGACAGTTATTTTTAGAAGAACGCAGGGGCAAACTTGGGCTGGGCACAGCTTACATACATGGGTTTAAATGGGCTATGCAAAAAGCGTACAATTATATTTTTGAAATGGATGCGGATTTTTCTCATAACCCTGCAGACCTGGAACGCCTGTATGAAGCAGCCATCAATGGTGCTGATGTTGCAGTAGGTTCACGTTACGTAAAGGGCGGAGCGGTAGAAAACTGGCCTGCCAACAGGATCGCTTTATCAAAGGGAGCATCTTTATACACGAGAATAATTACCTGGATGCCTGTAAAAGATCCTACGGCCGGGTTTGTATGTTATAAAAGAAAAGTATTGGAAACAATTAATTTTGATGCCATCACTTTTGTAGGGTATGCTTTTCAGATAGAAATGAAATTTGCTGCCTGGAAGTTGGGCTTTAATATCGTAGAAGTGCCTATAACTTTTAAAGACAGGAAACTGGGTGCAAGCAAAATGAATAAGGGTATTGTAAAAGAAGGCGTGCTTGGTGTACTGCGGTTAAGAGGGCAAAGCATGTTTAAAAATTATAGAAAGCGTGTAGCGAATGAACCGGTACCAACAGCAGCTACTATGTTTCCCAAACAGGATGCTTTGATGCCGGATAAATAAAATAGTTATCTCCCCAGCCATTCTTTAAAGCCATTCACTCTTTCCCGGCTAACAATTGTTTCTGTGGTGGTAGCAGGTAAAATTTCTAATTTCAATCTTCCGCCAAGCTACGTGTGCACTTTTTTTACCGATTCAATATTAACCAGTAAATGCCGGTTGATCCTGTAGAAATTATTAGGCAGTAAAAATTCTTCCAGTTGGGAGAGATTACTTTCCAGCAAATAACGGGTGCCGTTAAAATCAATGGCGTAACATAACTTTCCGTCTGCATAACTGTAAGCAATGTTTTCTGTTTTAAGATAACTTAACTGCTGTCCTCTTTTTATAAGTAGCCGTTCCTTGTACCTGGTAGCTTCCATATCCTGTACCATTTTAATTATCTTATCAGAAAATTAACGGATGTTTTAGGATAAAGCCGCTGGTATTTTTCCAAAAAAAGGTGAACTGCAGAATAAATGAAGTGAACAGATTATAGGTTGCTTTTATTTTTTATATGCCGGATGGTATTGGCTTAATGTAGTGCGCAGGTATTCCCGGTCCAGGTGTGTGTAAATTTCGGTGGTAGTAATGCTTTCGTGGCCCAGCATTTCCTGTACAGCACGCAGGCTTGCACCACCTTCTACCAAATGCGTGGCAAAGGAATGGCGAAAGGTATGAGGAGAAATATTTTTAGTAATGCCAGCTTTTTTTGCCAGTGCTTTTAGTATAAGAAATATCATTACCCTGCTTAGCCGGCTGCCACGCCTGTTAAGAAAAAGAATATCTTCTTCACCGGGTTTTATGGCTATATGGCTGCGTACGGCATTTCTGTAAATACCAATAAATTTTATAGCATCGCTGCCAATGGGTACCAGTCTTTCTTTATCTCCTTTGCCGGTTACTTTTATAAAACCAACCTCCAGGTGAAGGCAGCTTAATTTCAGATTTGTTAGCTCACTTACCCTTAACCCGCAACTGTACATCGTTTCCATGATAGCTTTGTTGCGTTCGCCTTCAGGTGTACTAAGGTCGATGGCAGCAATTATCTTTTCTATCTCTTCAAAGGCTAATGTGTCGGGCAGCTTGCGTATAAGCTTTGGAGATTCCAGCAACATAGTCGGGTCCAGGGTACTGACCTGTTCTATAAGGCAATATTTATAAAAACTGCGGAGGCCGGAAATAATGCGTGACTGCGAGGCTGGCGTCATTCCCAGTTTATGTATCCATTGCACAAAAGCCTCCAGGTCTTTTAAACTGATGGCATCGGGTGCTTTTAAACAACTTACGGTCAAAAAATAATCAGTCAGTTTTTCTATGTCATGCAGGTACGCCTGCACAGAATTGTCTGAAAGAGATTTCTCCAGTTGCAGCCATGCCTTATATCCTTTCTTGTAAGCTTCCCACATAAAAATAATTGCTGAAGACCTAATACTTATTGCTGTACAATTTAATTAAACATTAGTTTCGCTGCACAGATATTTTTATTCATCTTAATTGCAAGCATGCTGCCCGTAAATTTCCGGTCTTTCAGAAAAAAGCTTTCCTTATACAGAAAATCATTTCGCAGGTTTATAAATAAAACTGAAAAAAATCCGCCAAAGGGTATTGATAGACTTACACCCATTATTGAGGCTGAAGTTTGGCAGGAAGTGGATTGCCTTAGCTGTGCCAACTGCTGCAAAAAAATGACGCCTACTTTTACACCAAAAGATATTAAAAGAATTTCTGCACACTTTAATCAAACACCCGAAGCGTTTACAAAGCAATGGTTGAAAAAAGATAGTAATAAAGACCTGGTAAATACCAGGCAGCCCTGCCAGTTTTTAAATCTCCAGAGTAATAAATGTTCCATCTATGCTATCCGTCCCGAAGATTGTGCCGGGTTTCCGCATTTATCTAAAAAGAAATGGAGCGACTATGCGCATGTGCACAAACAAAATATTGATTACTGCCCTGCTACTTTTAAAATGGTAGAAAAAATGATGGCGAGGGTTGGTGGAGTGTGAGAGGTTCAAAGATTCAAGAGTTCAAAAGGTTCAGGAGTAGCCGAAACATTGAACGTTTAAAATTGAGCCTTATAAATAAACATCTTCAATTAAAAAATATTCCGGCACTGTGTTTATTAAAAGGGTAATAGATAATACATCAAACTGTATCCTTTCCCACTGTGGGTACAGGTACAAAAACTGCTCGGCGGCGTTGATAAGGTAACGGATCTTTTTCCGGTCAATTTTTTCTTCCGGGTAGCCGTATTTGTCAGAGCTTCTTGTTTTAACTTCAATAAAATGCAGCATATTGTTTTTAGTTGCAATAATATCTACTTCCCAATGACCGTGACGCCAGTTGCTGTGCAGTATTTGATAACCCTTTTCTGTAAAGTAAACCGCTGCTAAATCTTCGCCAAGCTTTCCGGTATCATTGTGTGCAGCCATTTAATAAAGATAATATTTTCAACAATTTTTAACGCAGCTATAATTCTTCAGTTTCAATTACAAATAGAAAATTTAATTGCTTATTTTTGCCAATAAATAATTAACATGCACAAACAACAGACCTCTTCCATTATACTTGCAATATTGCTGATCGTTACTGCTGCCGTATCAAGGGTAGTATTATATCCACACAATTTCAGCCCCGTAATTGGTATGGCTATTTTTGCCGGAGCTGTTATTAAAGATAAGCGGCTGGCTTTTATGCTGCCTATTGCGGCTATGTTTTTGTCTGATGTAATGTTTGAAGTGTTTAATATAGCACCGGGCTTTTGGGGCTGGGGCCAGTTAGTAGGTTATAGCATTCTTGCATTGATAACAGTACTTGCATTTACCATGAAAAAAATAAATGTGGTGAATGTCCTTGGCTATTCCATTGCTTCTTCCCTTATATTTTTCGTGCTGAGTAACGGAAGTGTATGGCTTTTTGATAAAACTACCTATGCACAGAATTTCTCGGGTTTAATGGATTGCCTCGCTGCCGGTATCCCTTTTCTTAAAACCGGGATGATAGCAGATATAACTTTTAGTGCAGTATTATTTGGCACCTATTATTTAATGCAGCGGTATGCTTTGGGTGAGAAAATAAAAGCTTAAAAAATTTTTAATAGTTACGGTTTTTCATTCGCAGCCTCATATGCTTCATCTGCTGGTAAATCTTTTCCGTCTGCCGCAGTCGTTGCCAGTTCGTCGCAACGGTTGTTGTAAGGATTGTCTGCATGGCCCTTTACCCAAACCAATTTAATATCTACATCTTTTGAAACTGCGTGATAAAGTATCCACAGGTCGCTGTTTTTTTTCCCCCCTTTAAAATTTGTTTTTATCCAGTTCTTCAACCAGCCTTCTTCAATGGCCTTTACTACATACTGGCTATCAGAATAAATGATTATTGGCAGCTCTTTTTTAGTAATAGCCTGCAGGCCGGCAATTACAGCCATCAGTTCCATTCGGTTGTTTGTTGTGTAACGATAGCCATCGGACAATTCTTTGCGGTGGTTGCCATACATGAGTATAACACCATAGCCCCCGGGGCCGGGGTTTCCACGGGAAGAGCCATCTGTATAAATTATGATGTTGTTCAAAATTAAAGTTCAATGTTTAAGACATGTAAAAAGTTCAAGGTTCAAGATTTCAAAGGTTCAAGAAGTGACGGTTCAAAGGTTTAATAACGTTCACAACTTTGAAGCGTTGGACTTTTAACCTTTTAAACTTCCTCTACACCTGTAAAACGCCTGTTTTAAACTCCTCTATAACTGCATTATTATTTGCTGCTGCAATACCTTCCGAAATTACCCTTCGTGTTTCTCCCGGATCTATAATGGCGTCTATCCATAACCGTGCAGCAGCATACTCCGGCTTGGTTTGGCGGCTATATTTTTCGGTTATCTTATCTAAGAATATCTTTTCTTCTTCCGGTGTTACTTCTTTGCCTTTTGCCTTCATTGCACCTACTTCTATCTGCAGCATTGTTTTAGCTGCCTGTTCGCCGCCCATCACTGCAATTTTTGCAGTGGGCCAGGCATAAATAAAACGAGGATCGTAAGCCTTACCGCACATAGCATAATTGCCGGCCCCATACGAGTTTCCGATGATGATTGTAATTTTCGGCACTACAGAATTAGCTACCGCATTTACCATTTTAGCTCCGTCTTTTATAATGCCCGAATGCTCACTGCGGCTACCCACCATAAAGCCGGTTACATCCTGCAAAAAGACCAGGGGGATTTTTTTCTGGTTGCAATTCATAATAAACCTGGCGGCTTTATCTGCACTGTCGTTATAAATTACACCACCCAACTGCATTTCACCTTTTTTATTTTTTACTATCAGGCGCTGGTTTGCAACAATACCAACTGCCCAACCATCTACACGGCCGTAACCACAGATAATTGTTTTGCCATAATCTTTTTTAAATTCATCAAAACTATCGGCATCGGTTATGCAATCAATAACCTGCAGCATATCGTAAGGCTTGCTGTTGCCTTCGCTCATAATCCCATAAATGGCGGAAGCTGAAGGCGTGGGCGCAATTGTTTTTACCCTATTAAAATGTGCAAGCGTAGCCGGGCCCAGTTTGCCTATTATTTTTTTTACCTGGTCCAGGCATTCCTGTTCGGTTTTAAATTTGTAATCTGCTATGCCTGAGATTTCGTTATGCGTGGCGGCACCACCAAGTGTTTCGCCGTCAATATCTTCACCAATAGCGGCTTTTACCAGGTAAGGTCCTGCAAGATAAATAGAGCCGGCACCTTCTACCATCAACGTCTCATCGCTCATAATGGGCAGGTAAGCGCCACCCGCCACACAGGCGCCTGTAACCGCAGCTATCTGTGTGATACCCATGGCACTCATCTTTGCATTATTGCGGAATATGCGTCCAAAATGTTCTTTGTCTGGAAAAATTTCATCCTGCATCGGCAGAAAAACGCCGGCACTATCTACAATGTAAATTATGGGTAGCCTGTTTTCCATGGCGATCTCCTGCATGCGCAGGTTCTTTTTGCCTGTAATTGGAAACCAGGCACCAGCTTTTACGGTTTGATCATTGGCTACAATAATACATTGCCTTCCGCCTATATACCCAACACCGCTTACCGTGCCGCCTGCAGGGCAGCCGCCATATTCTTCATACATTTCATAACCAGCAAATGCGCCTATCTCAATAAAGGGTTTGTCGTCATCGCATAAATATTTCACTCTTTCCCGTGCGGTGAGTTTATTTCTTTCATGCTGCTTTTTTATAGACTTGACGCCGCCACCTTCGTAAATTTTTTCCAGCTTTCGCTTTACCTGGCTCCAGGCAATTTTTAAGGCGTCTTCGTTTTTATTAAATTCAATATTTTCCATTCTAATAAAATTTCTTTTACAAGCAGGGGCAATTTACAGCATAAGGGCGTAAACTGGAGAACCATGCAGATATAAATACAATAAAAAAGTGAGCCCTAAGATTTTAAGTGAAAAGCTGGAATGTTCTTTTTCTGTACTAATTACTTTGTCTTTTTTTTTCTCAATGATTATGGTTATCTTGTTTACATCTTTCCGATATATTAAACACCTGCTTTCAAATCCCCTTACCATATGCTTGGTACTTTCTGTACCAACTTGCATAATATTTAATTACACGAACCGCTTTTATAACTAAAACTAAAAAAATGAAAAATCAATGCTTCAAAACCTTGTTTATGATGCTGGTAGC
>JBDUCK010000316.1:0-4077 GCA_040003485.1 Ferruginibacter sp.
ATAAAATCCGATACCTGTTCCCCCTGTATATCGGTAACCCGTAGCCGCTGGCCCTTTTTTAAAATAAATGCCGTACCACTCCGGGGGGGGATTATATTCATTTGATGCATGTTGAATTGAAATATTTTATCAATGATTTTTGTTTAAAGGGCATTCCCATTTTTCATCATATACCTGCCCGCTGTATTGATATACTTCCGAGGCTTCTCCAAAATCTGTGAGCATAGGATTTACAGAGCCTGACATAGCCATATCCCGTCTTCGTACAATAGTTTTCATCTTTTCATAGCCAGTACTTTTTTTCATTTCCTCAAACTGTGCATGTGGATTAAAAACCAGGGTCGGATATTTAAATCGCCTGGCGGGCCTGCTGTTACCGGGATGCAATGCCACAATAAAAAAAGCTTCTTCCATAAGGCTAAAGCTGTATGCCGGCGACGCAGGATCGTCTGCTACCCGGCTATCATGGTTATAATTTTTTTTATCAATTTCTCTCAATGCCTTCAGGCGTTGCCACATGAAAGTATCAAACATAATTTCATTTATATTACCGGGCTCTTTAAAAATTATTGCCGCACTGTGAAAACCCTTACCGGCTTTCCGGTAAGCCTGGGTAAAAGTATATATAAAATCAAGAATTGCTTTATCATCTGCCGGGCAGGCAAGATGTGATGCTGTCATTATTAAAATATTATCTTTTGCCACGGCATCTTTTGCTGCCACACACGGGAAGGTATTGCTGGTGAGAAAGGAATGAAAACTTTTAATGATTATATTATGCTGGTGATCCATACACTGAATTACGTTGAAACTTTTATAAAGGTTGTCTGAACAATACAAATAAGATGCCCTTTGTGTAATTGTCCTGTTTTCTCTACAATTGGGTTTCGGCATCAAGTTTTTTTAAGAGCCGGAAATTTACTTTTCCTTTTCTTAAATAATTCCAGCCACGCAGAAAGCGCCAGTGTGGAAAGCCATGCCGATGATTATACCTTGATATTTTATACAAGACCTTCCAGTGGTGAAGAAAAATTTTATATGCCTGCAATAAAGTATTGCCATTACCATAGGCATGGTGCGGCTCTGCGCCGCAACCATTAAATTCTAAGATGGAGAAATTTTTACCCGCTTTAAGTTCTTTTACGGAGGCGCATTTAATATCATAGCGGCCATAATAAAAATATTTTGTGTAATGACTGATATCGTCAAACACTTTTAAAAGCTGGTCATCTTTCTCATGCTCGAGGCTGACTAACCTGCCGCCCCGGCTCAGGTTAAGGGCATAGGAAAGAAAATAAATTTCGCCAGCAGGCAAAATATGGTAGAGGTGGTCAGCATGTTTTGCTTTCATTTCTTCCAGCCGGAATCGTACCCTTTCATAATTGAGGATTAACTCCAGCAGGGTAGCATTCCCATCACCCGTAACCTGCAAAAATTCTTTTTTTAAAAAGCCGGTGATAGTTCCTTTTTTTTCACCGGGCATACGGTAATAAAATACACTTACTTCCAGCGGATATTTCATCAGCTCTTGTATAATATAATCAACCGGCATTTTTTTATGATATGCCGCTAACTCCTCTGGATTATTTATGCGGCGAAACATTAAGCCCATCATGCCTGCATCGGGCTTTACGGCAAATGGATATTTAATGTCACTGTGCTGTAGCAGATCATGTATTTTCTGCAGGCTGTCTGATGGGCTTATAGAAAGGCTTTCAGGAAATGTTCCCGGCGGCAACTGCTTATACATTTCACTTTTTGTTTCTCCCTCAAACCCACCGAAACTGATAGTAGGATTAGATGGGGTAAAGAACCACCACGATCTTGCCCGCAGGCAATAAAATACCCATACCGGCATAATCGGAATATATTTTCCCATATAATGCCAGGTTTCCCAATGAGTGAGCCGGAATAAAAATTTTTTAAAATTCATTTGCAGGCAAAAGTAAAAATTCATTGAATGCGGTACCGTTTTTTTTTACCATGGCAGATGGAAAAATAAATTGTAATCTTTTAATTAAAAAATTGAAGAGCCTGGTATCGTATTTTTTAAAAAAATAAACATTTAATGGGATGCAGATGTTAATTAAAGGAATGCAATAAAAAATGGCCGGTGGAAATACCGAAAAACAATAGAAATGTTAACTTTTAATAATTATAAAAGCTCCTTAATACGATAACTTCCCCTGCCTTGTATTTGATACTTGTAGCTAAACTATTTTATCAAACTAAAATAATCATCATGGAAAAATTTGCATTGCTGGCACGGGTTGAAGCAAAACCCGGTAAAGAAAATGAAGTACTTGAATTTTTAAAAAGTGCTTTGCCTCTTGCGCAGGCCGAGGCAGATACAGTACGCTGGTATGCGCTTAAGCTGGGCCCATCTACCTTTGGTATATTTGATACTTTTGAAACGGAGGATGGCAGAAAAGCACACCTGGCCGGCGAAATTGCAAAAGCACTTATGGCGAATGCTTCTGCACTTTTGGCAAAAGACCCTGTAATAGAACAGGTAGATTTATTAGCGGTTAAATAGTTTATGTTCGGATGGCTTTTACACCAGTATAAGATTTATTTTAATCAGCGGATAGGAAAAAAGAGATTAAGTTATATATTTTAGCTTCTTAATTTTTTACCTTCTGTTTTTTTGGGATGTAAGGTGGTGTTCCTGTTTAAATTTAATTGCTGTTGTTTTTCCGGAGAAGATTTTTTGGGTGCATTTCCAAAGCGAAGCTTTAATGCCCTTAATCCTGTTTTAATTTCGTTCCATAAATGTGGCGGTTGTTTAAAGCCGTAAGCCCGGTATTTGCCGGCCGGCACTTTTCCTTTTGCAGCTACAAATTTCTCAAAAGCGAGAACCCATTTTTCAAATTTATCCATGTAATTAATATCATCAATTACATCTTCCGATTGGTTATCGCTGTATTTTTTTCCTACACCGCTATCTGCATATTCCCATAACTGTTCAGGCACTTCTATGCCGCCATAGCGGCATTGCCATACCAATGGCGCATAGGCCTGGCGCATATCTTTAAAGGGCTCTGTATTGCCATCAAAATAATTTTTATGCTGTAATATTTTAGGCACGTTGTTTTCATCCATCTCATCGCCGCCCTGGTCTCCATAACAAAAAAATGCTGCGGTTCTTCCCTCCAGGTGGTTTATACTTAACTCTTTCCACAGCTCGGTATGTTCCAGTGCCATGGCCTTCTCCGGGTCTTTATGATCAATCAGTTTTTCATCTGGGTTGCCGCCGTTCATACACACCAATCTGTCAAACATTAATTTTAAATTACTGGTTGGTGCGTACCAATTTACCGGCCCTATTATAACCCATGCATCTGCCATATCCAGCCTTGCATACATATCTGCATCCCACATAAAATCCGGCTCGGCCCGGCTGTTTTTTTTGTAGCAGTTGCAAGGCCAAACACACAAAGCCATAGCTGTAGACACACATGCATTGCAACTTTGTATGTGCGCTCTTGCGTAAGCATTGCCTAAATCTTCATAATCTATTTCCCAATGTTGCGGCAGCATATCTGCCATCTTAAGCATCAGCATGCGGGCTTTACTATCTATACCGGGGCAATTATATTGCTTACGTGCCGAACCGGCAATAATAAGTACTCTCAGTGGCCGTTCAGATAATGGCAGGGCTGCATTTTTATCATTAGGTTTCATGTGTTCAAGATAGCTATTTTTGTTGTGAGCATTTGCTAATATGCTTTGCTGCAGCAAAAAATTTAAACGGAAATATGGAAAGTGTCTGGCAATCTATAAAAAATTATTACACTGCAATTGGCAGAGCGTTTCATGTAGATCCGGTAATTTTTGTTGGGATACATGTAATTGCTACACCCCTTTTTATTTTGTGTGCAGCCTGGCTGGTAAACAATTACCGCAGAAAAAAAGATATTGTTTTGCCGGTAATTGTTACAGTAGTTATTTTTAATGCGGCTAACATTTACCTGGTAATTTTTGGTAAAAATATTTCGTGGTGGATTTACACTGTACTTGCAGTTACCACTGTAATAAGTGGCTATTTTTCATATAAAAAAATTAAAAAGAAAATGG
>JBDUCK010000060.1:0-13781 GCA_040003485.1 Ferruginibacter sp.
AACTTCTTACGCCAGCTTATAAACTTTACCAGGCAGCGAAAGAATCACACTCTGCATTTCCAGCATCAGTAATGCACTGGCAACGGCACTGCTGCTTAGGCCGGTTTTAAAATATAATTCATCAATCTGTATGGCATCCTGTTGTTGTAAAATATCAATAACAATTTTTTCGTCGGGGGTAAGTTCTATAAATAATTCCCGTTGTTTTTTGGGATTGATCTTTTTATTTTCATCCCAATTCATCATTTCCAATAAATCGCCTGCGCCGGTAATTAAAGAAGCTTTATTATTTTTAATGAGATAATTACAGCCTTCACTTTTTATATCGGTGGCCCTGCCGGGAATGGTAAATACATCTTTATTATAACTGTTGGCCAGTTCGGCAGTGATAAGTGAGCCGCCTTTTTTACTGCTTTCAATTACCACCAGTGCATCACATATTCCTGCCACGATCCTGTTGCGTTTAGGAAAATTTTGTTTGTCTGGATTGGTACTGCTTTTAAAATCGGTTAGCAGACCGCCCTGTGTTGTCATTTGTTTTGCAAGTGATTTGTTTTGTGAGGGGTATATCCTGTCTAAGCCATGTGCCAATACAGCTACAGTTTGCAAATTGTTTTTTAAGGCAGATTTATGTGCGATGGTATCAATGCCAAATGCCAGGCCGCTTACAATTAAAATATTTTGTTCTTTTAATTCTTCAACTAATTTTTCGCAGATTTGTTTTCCATAATCTGAATGATTTCTCGTACCAACAATGGACACTATTTTAGCATTATTCAGATCGGCATTTCCCCTGTAATAAAGCAGGGCGGGGCTATCGTAGCAATTTAATAACCGCTGCGGATATTTTTCATCCGTAATAAAAAGTGGTGTGATCTTGTATTTTTCTATGAATGCAATTTCTTCTTCGCAACAGGTAAAATCATGAAAAGATTTAATGCTGTTTGCCCGGACAGTACCAATACCTTCAATATTTTCCAGCTCTTTTTTGGGCGCTTTAAAAATGGAAGCGGCATCGCCATAAATATTTATCAATGCCTTTGCATGTACATCGCCGATGTTTGGTATTTGTGTTAGTGCAATTTGATATAATAAATCATTGTTCATAAACTAATATTGAACAATATAATAAATAAATCAATCGGCAGTTATGCTTAATTCTGTTCTGCGGTTTTGTGCTTTACCGGCTTCCGTGTTGTTAGATGCAATAGGTTTTTGTTCTCCAAAGCCTTTTGCAGAAAGCCTTTTAATAGCTATACCCTTACTTTGTATATACATGGTGACCGCCTTTGCCCGGTTGATACTGAGTAAAAGATTATCTGCTGGCTTACCAACATTGTCTGTAAAGCCACTGATTAAAATTGATAGCCGGGGGTTATCTCCCAAAAGAGAGATTACCTTATCTAATTCTGAAAGTGATTCGGATTTTAAATCAAATTTATTCACATCAAAAAAAATATTCTTCAAAACAATTGAGGCGCCTTTCTCTATAGGCTGCAATGGAATATTTACTACCAGTGGAGAATCGGGTAAATTATTTATCATCGAAAAATTATCTGAATAAAATAAATAACCCTTCCTGTTTACATTGAATGCATAATCTTTTCCGGCAGGTAAAGTAACCAGGTAATTACCATCCTCATCCGTTTGTAATTTTGAAATTAATTTGCGGCTGCCGATATCCGTTAGTTCCACAGAAGAAGGCAGCCCTTCGTTTGTTTTTTTGTCGAAAACTTTACCTTTTACCCAATAAGTTTTTAATGCCTTAATATCATCTCTTAATTCAAAACTGTAAAGGTCCAGACCTCCACGGGTGTCGCCGCCATCGCTGGCATAATAAGAAGTTTTTCCACCAGAAGATACGATCAGCGAGCCTTCATCATCAATGGTGTTAACAGGATAGCCAAGGTTCTCAGGCGTATTCCAGTTATCGTCAATTGTTTTCCTGGATACAAATAAATCTGTCATTCCGTAGCCCGGATGCCCTGTACTATTGAAATAAAGACTTTGATTGTCAGCATGAATAAATGGACAGCCCTCATCACCCGTGGTATTTATTTCTGCACCTAAATTTTCAGGGGTACTCCATTTACCTGCAGAACTTCGGTGTGTAACCCAAATATCTTTACCTCCATAACCACCCGGGCGGTTACTTGAAAAATATAAATCTCTTTTATCAGGAGATAAAGATGGTGAGGACTCCCAAAATTCTGTGTTGATCTGCGGGCCCAGGTTTTCAGGCTCTGTCCAGTTACCGTTTTTTGTTTTATATGCGATGTACAGGTCGCAACTTCCTGAACCTTCAGGGTAATTACAGCCTGTAAAGATAAGCCATTGGCCATCCTGGGAAATGGTTTGAGCACCCTCATTAAGATTAGTGTTTATTTTTCCGCTTACAGGTTTTGCTTTTGCCCATTGACCGTTGGTAAAATTGGTTTCATAAAAATCTTCATCATTGTTAAGGCGCCGGGTGAATATCATTTTACTGCCATCAATTGTAAGGGATGGAAAATATTCCAAAGCAGTACTGTTAATACTGTCGCCCATGTTTTTCGGCGCAAATACATAGTTGGATGCAGGATGATTTTTATCATAATCTACCGCAAATTCATAGGCTGCTTTCCGGTAATTGCCGGCTTTAATGCTTTGTTGATTTAAAGTTGGATTACTTAAAAATTTTGTAACAGTTTCCAGTGCTTTTGTAAAATTACCATTACCTGCCAGGGAGATAGAATAAGGCAACAGGTAAGTTTCTGAATAAATCTTATCCATTTGCAAAGCAGTTTCAAAATCAGTAATTGAAGCTTTGTAATTTTTTAAATTTGCGTATATCCCTGCCCGTGATAAGTAAACATCTACAAATTTGGGTTCTATTTTAAGCGCTTCATTTAAATGTGCAATTGCATCATTGTATTTACCATCTCTTGCCTCATCATACGCCTGCGCATAAATATCGCCTGCTTTTTTATTTACTTTTTCAGGATCGTACCACTGGGCATAAGAAGTTATGTGCAGGATGCTGACAATTACAAAAAAGAAAAAAGGCTTGCAGAATATTATGTTTATTTTTTTCATTTTAATCTTTGGGCTGTTGAAGATAAAACGAAATACCGTTTTTAAAACAGGAATAACTGTTAAAGTAGAAGAGGGGTTTTTAAAAAGAGTCCTTAAGGAACATTTATGTATTTATGAATTTGTACAGAAAGTTCCCATTGTGGATTTGCTTTTATATAATCAATCATTAAAGGTGCTATTTCCTTTGCTTTACCCCACTCAGGTTGCAGATACAATCTGCAATTGATGGGAACGAGAGCAGCATATTTTTCTGCCCATGCAAAATCGGATTTATTAAACACAACTACTTTTAATTCATTGGCTGCAGAAATTACATCAGGTAAGGGTGCTTTAAATTTTTTTGGCGACAGGCATATCCAGTCCCAACTGCCACTTAGTGGCCAGGAGCCGGAGGTTTCTATATTTGTTTCAAAGCCACTTTGCTGTAATATTTTTGTAAGCGCAGAAAGATCATGCATCAGTGGTTCACCACCGGTAATTATAACAAGTTTTGCAGGCGTTTTTTTTACTTCGTTTAATAAAAAGCCCACCGTTTGTTTAGAATGTTTATCTGCATCCCAGCTTTCTTTTACATCGCACCACACGCAGCCAACATCGCAGCCACCCAATCTTATAAAATAAGCAGCTCTACCCTGGTGATAACCCTCTCCCTGTATGGTGTAAAAATGTTCCATTACCGGCAACATTTGAGTCGTATCAATTTCAATTTTATTCAATGAAGTCTCTTTTAAAAACGTAAAGCAGCTTAAGTAATTAGTTATTTTGTGAGCAAGCGTTGTAAGTATTTGTCAGTAGAGCCGCAATTGTCATAAGGCCAACACCTCCGGGTACCGGCGTAATGTAACTGCATTTTGGAGCTACGTTTTCAAAATCCACATCGCCTTTAAGGGCATACCCACTTTTTTTTGTAGGATCGGCAATCCGGGTAATTCCTACATCAATTACTACAGCATTTTCTTTTACCATATCAGCAGTTAAAAAAGAAATTTTGCCGAGGGCAGCCACAATAATATCTGCCTGCAGACAAATTTCTTTTAAATCAGTAGTGCGGCTATGGCATACCGTTACGGTACAGTTTCCTGGGTAAGTATTCTGGTTTAATAAAATACTGATAGGTCTTCCCACGATATTACTCCTGCCAATTACTACTGCATGTTTACCTGCTGTATCAATGTTATAATGTTTCAATAAAAGAATAATGCCGTAAGGTGTAGCAGAAATAAAGGTTGGCAGGCCCTGTACCATTTTACCCACACTTGTGGGATGAAATCCATCTACATCTTTTGCAGGATTTACAAGATTGATAACCTTTTGTTCATTTATATGTGAGGGTAAAGGAAGTTGCACCAATATACCATCCACATCAGCATCATTATTTAAACCTTTAATTGTTTTTATTACCTCTTCTTCCGCAACCATTTCATCAAACCTGATTAGTGTACTTTTAAAACCTACTTCATTGCAACTTTTTACTTTGCTGGCAACGTAAGTTTCACTGGCGCCATCATTTCCAATAAGGATAGCAACAAGATGTGGGGTTTTTTGTTTCTCGTTTTTTAGTATTACAGTTTTGTCCCTGAGCTCATTTTTTATGGCTTGGGAAACTAATTTTCCATCTAAAATTTGCATGCCGCAAAAATATTAAACTAATATTGATTTAATTATATAATTTAATTAGCCATTCATTATTTTACCTAACTTGTTAAATTAGGACAAAACAAAACTACTTTGAGAAAAAAAATACCTATTAGTTTACTATTTTTCTGCTTTTCCATATTTTGTAAGAACGCTTTTTCGCAATCGCTGCGTTATAGTATCAGTATGCCTTACATAAGTTTGGGTGCTTATACAACCAAACAAACAGACCCCTTTTCATTTACAAATAACCAGGCTGCACTATCGCAAATAAAAACTTCCGGTGCAGGAGTATATGGAGAAAGGCGTTTTTTGTTGACGGACAATAGTGTGTACGGGCTAGCACTTGCATTGCCCACCAAAATGGGGAATTTCGGGATACAGGCAAATTATGCCGGATTTAAAAATTTTACAGAAAATAAAATTGGCCTGGCATATGCCCGTTCACTTGGCAGCAGGCTGGATTTGGGCGTTCAGTTTAATTATTATGGCTACCGGATACCCGCATATAGTAATGCTTCTTCCATCAATTTTGAAATTGGCGCCATCCTGCATCTTTCAGAAAAACTAAATGCAGGCATTCATGTATATAACCCTGTAGGGGGCAAGCTAGGTAAATTAAGCGACGAGAAATTAGCCTCTGTTTATACATTTGGAGTTGGATACGATGCATCGGAGAATTTTTATGTGAGCACAGAATTAGTAAAAGAAGAAGATAAGCCTGTAAATGTAGTGGGTGGAATACAATACCGTTTTCTAAAACAATTTTT
The DNA here is from genome assembly GCA_040003485.1 of Ferruginibacter sp. GTDB lineage: Bacteria > Bacteroidota > Bacteroidia > Chitinophagales > Chitinophagaceae > Ferruginibacter. The sequence goes on from JBDUCK010000060.1 coordinate 5,481, forward strand.
TGCAAGGGCGGGCTTTATGAGTGAGACCGGTAGCGGGTTTGCAGGTGCTGGTATCGGCTGGAAAAATCTGCGCCTGGACGTTTCTGCCAGTTATCATCCGCAATTGGGTTTTTCTCCGGGGTTATTACTCATTGTAAATTTTAAGGAAAGTAACAAATGAAAAAAATTGCGGGTATCAGTTTTTTAGTTTTCTTTTTTTCCTTTTCTCAGGCACAGGTAAAAGAAAACCCGGTAAATGCCAATACCGAACAGCAGCTTGAAAATATAACAGCCAATAATGAAGATGTAGAAACTGAAGATGATTCCTATTTACAGGAGTTGGTTCAATTTCAAAGAAACCCAATCAATTTAAATACAGCCGGAGAAAGCCAGCTAAAGGAATTGCGTTTATTAACCCCTATACAAATTCAGAACCTGGTTTCGTACCGTGCCGTATTAGGTAAATTAATAAATATTTATGAACTGCAGGCCCTGCCGGGATGGGATATAGCCACGATACAAAAAATCCGTTTATATGTAACCGTTAGCTCAGCATTAAATATTTTTGATGCAGTTGGTACCAGGCTCCGGAACGGAAATCAAAGTATCCTGGTAAGGGTAAGTCAAACACTGGAAAAAGCCAGAGGCTATTTGATAGATTCTACCACTGCCACTAATTTTTATCCCGGCTCGCCGCAGAAATTATTTATAAGGTATAAATACAATTACAAAAACCTGTTGCAGTATGGTATAGTTGGTGAAAAAGATGCTGGAGAACAATTTTTTAAAGGCTCACAAAAGCAAGGGTTCGATTTTTATTCAGCCCATTTTTTTTTAAGAGATGCAGGAACAGTAAAAGCATTAGCCCTTGGAGATTTTACAGTAAATATGGGACAGGGGCTTACGCAATGGATGAGCCTGGCATTTAAAAAAGGCCCGGATGTGCTATCTATAAAAAGGCAATCATCTGTATTAAAGCCATATAATTCTTCCGGGGAAATAAATTTTCACAGGGGCGCCGGTATTACAATTGGCAAAAACAATTGGGAAGCCACTTTATTTGGCTCTTACAGAAAAGTAGATGCAAATTTTAATGCGATGGATAGCTCACAGTCCTTTGATGAGTTTGTTTCCTCCCTGCAAACCTCGGGTTATCATAGAACAAAAAGTGAGGTGGAAGACAAGGGAATACAGTATCAACTGGCTTTTGGGGGCAATTTCAGCTACCGGTTGAAGCGACTGCATTTTGGCATAAATGCTATACAATATAGCTTTAAATATCCACTGGTTAAGCAGGATCAACCCTATAATTTATACGCATTAACTGGAAAAAGTTTTGGTAACTACAGTACCGATTATAGTTACACTTTTAGAAACCTGCATTTTTTTGGGGAAGCTGCAGTTACTGATAAAAAATATCCGGCATTTATAAATGGATTATTGATAAGTGTTGCAAACAATGTAGACATGAGTTTTCTTTACAGGAATATTTCAAACGGATATCAATCAATTTATACAAATGCTTTTACAGAAAGTACTTTACCTACAAACGAAAAAGGTCTTTTTACCGGGATTAGTATAAGAGCTACAGATGCCTGGCGTATAGATGCGTATGCTGACGTATATAAATTTCCGTGGCTTAAATTCAGGGTAGATGCGCCAACAACAGGTTCTGATTATTTAATTCAGCTAACATACAAGCCTACAAAACAACTTGAAATGTACACCCGGTTTAAATCAGAAACTAAATCTATTAATTATAACCCCGAAGATTTTGCTTTAAACCCTATAATACCTCAGCCAAAGCAGGATTGGAGAGCACAAATATCATATAAAATGAGCCCGGTAATTACAGTAAGAAGTAGAGTAGAAATGTCATGGTTTGATAAGCGGGGACCAGCTGCATCTCAGGGATTTTTACTTTATGCAGATGCAATTTATAAACCTCTGCTGAGTTCGTTCTCTGCAAATATGCGCATACAATTTTTTCAGACAGATGATTATAACAGCCGGTTATACGCTTATGAAAGCGATGTCTTATACAGTTATTCCATTCCTGTTTTCTATAAAAAAGGCTTTCGTTATTACTTAAATCTTAATTACGATTTGGGTAAAAAATTATCGTTCTGGTTAAAATTGGCACAGACCATTTATCCAGATGAAAACCTAATTGGTTCGGGCCTTGACTTAATTCAAAATAACCATAAAACTGAAATTAAAGTACAATCATTATACAGGTTTTAACATTTTTTTTAACTTTATGCAGCATTTTATATTAAAGATTTGTCTGCTTAAAAGGCTTGGGTATTTAAGTAAAGAAGATTTAACAATTTTTTACCTTAAAGTAATATCCCTATTTTTACAATTCATAAAAATTTAACAAAATGCACATGAAAAGATTTTTATCACTGTTTACAGTGTTAATGCTCTGCGGAGTATTTGCATTTTCTCAAAACCGGGTGGTGACTGGTACAGTAAATGATGAAAAAGGAATTCCGGTAGAAGGAGCATCTATAAAAGTTAGTGGCTCTAAAACAGGTACTTCGGCTGATGCAAACGGGAATTTCAAAATTTCTGTACCTGTAGGTGCTACACTTTTAGTTACAGGTGTAGGTCTTACTTCAAAACAAGTACCGGTAGGTACTAATAGCGTTCTATCAATCTCAGTTATTAGAAACAGTTCTGAATTATCTATAGTAACAGTTACGGGGTATGGTATAAAACGTGAACCTAAATCACTAGGTACTTCGGTAGCAAAATTGAGCAATAAGGACCTTACCCAAGGTAAGGTAACCAACATTGCTACAGGCTTATCAGGAAAAGTTTCCGGTCTGCAAATTAACAATGTAAATAGTAGTGTTGATCAAACCACAAGGATTACTTTAAGAGGTAACAGGTCTATTCTTGGAAACAACGAGGCGCTGATTGTAATAGACGATATTGTTATGTCAAGAGATCAGGGAGGTGCTATTCTTGCACAGTTAAATCCTAATGATGTTGATAATATTTCTATTTTAAAGGGTGGTAGTGCATCTGCTATTTATGGCTCAGATGGTTCTAATGGAGTTATCATAGTTACTACAAGAAAAGGAACCAAAGGTAAACCAGTAGTCACTTTCAGCCATACTTCAGAAGTTCAGGAGATTGCTTATTTACCTAAGCTTCAAAATTTATTTGGGCAATATGGTGGAGAACTTAGTGGTGGAGGGGTGTTTTATTTACCTGGTAATCCGGCGACGCCTTATGTGTCTTACGAGAACCAGAACTATGGCCCTCGTTTTGATGGCTCTGCTGTGGTAGTGGGTGCGCCTGTAAGATTTTTTAATGCTGATGGTACTTTTTTTGATTCTTTACAGCATGGTACATATTCTGCTAAACCGGGTGCTAAACTCGGGTTCTTCAATAAAGGCATTACTCAGCAAAATGATTTTTCAGTCTCTGGTGGTGATGATAAAAGCAAATTTTTTGTGAGTTTACAGGATGTAAATATATCGGGTACAATTCCTGGAGATAAAAATCACAGGAACACATTTAGAGTTAATGGTACGAGAGATTTTGGCAGATTAACCGTAGGGTATGCAGTTGACTATACACTTCAGCATTCAAATACAACTCCAGGCTCCTTTGGAGTTAACGGTAGTCCTTCTGGATTTGGAGGGTCATATTATCAAAACCGGGCAGTTTACTGGACAGTCTTGAATACCGGCCCTGGTGTTGATCTAAGAAATTATAGAAACTGGCAAACTGATAATTTTGCTAATCCTAATGGCTATTTTAATGCATATTATGGTAATCCTTGGTGGCAGATAGATAACTCAAGATTTGATACTAAAAGAAATACCGTAATAGGTAATATCAATTTTAATTATAAAGTTACAGATTGGTTTAGCCTCTCAGCAGTGGGAGCCCTAACGAGGTTTGACCGTACTCAAAAATTTACTTCGCAGGCATTTAAATTTGCTGATTGGGCAAAAGATGATGTTTATGGTTCAGGTAGGTCTACAGTCGATTTTCCAGCCGCTGACTATGATGCATTTGATTTTAATAACCGCATAACAGGTAGTTTCTTTGCTAATTTTAATAAAGATTTTGGGGTTATATCTACAAAATTAGTTTTGGGTGGAACAACATTTGATGAAACTGCCAGGCAGATAAATTTGTCCGCAGCTAATTTAGTGATACCTAATTTCTTTAATATTGCCAATAGAGTTGGTGAGGCTGGCGTATTTGAAAATAGATCTCAATATAGAAAAACAGGTGCATTTGCAGATCTTACTTTGGGCTTTCGTGATTTCCTGTTTTTACATGGTAGTATTCGTAATGATTGGGATTCAAGATTAGATGCTTCTCAAAGAAGCTATCGTTATCCTGCAGGAGATATTGCTTTTGTATTTACAGATGCAATACCAGGTTTAAAAGATAATAAGATATTAAGTTATGGTAAGTTACGTGGTGCATACGGCAAAACGGGTAATGTGAGCGTAGGCCCTTATAGCCTGGATAATGTATTTAATACGGCTCCAAATTTTCCTTACGGTAGTACAGCGGGCTTTACCGTATCAAATGCTTTAAACAACAGGTTACTTAAGCCAGAGTTTACCACTGAAAAAGAAGTAGGACTTGAACTTGGTTTTTTAAAAAACAGGATCAGTCTTAAAGTAACTGCATACCAACAGAATACTATAAACCAAACGCTTCCTGTTCAGGTTAGTTCTTCTACGGGCTTTACTTCTGCTCTTCTAAACAGTGGCGAGATGCAGAATAAAGGGATTGAAGTAGATCTTAATCTAACGGCTATTGATAATTCAAGAAATGGGGGTGTTAAATTGGATCTGGGTGGTAATTTCTCCTATAATAAAAATGAAGTTCTATCTCTTTATCCTGGCATTAATGAATTTCTGTTAACGGGTGCAGCCGATCAGTATGTAATAAAAGGCAAAGCTTTTCCACAAATTAAATTGTCAGATTGGAAACGTGATCCAAACGGAAGAATTATCGTGGATACTAAATCTGGGTTCCCCACGCCGAATGACTCTTTGTCTACTTACGGCACCTCTAACCCTCCTTATAAAGTAGGCTTAACAACCAGTGTAAGTTTTAAAGGATTTACCTTCTCAGCTTTAGCTGAAGGCCGTTTTGGTGGTGTAATTTACAATTCAATTGGAAATGCCTTGGATTTTACAGGGGTTTCATGGTATTCAGCTCAATCAGGCCGTCAGCAATTCGTTATCCCTAATTCATCTTACAAAGATGCTTCTGGTAAATATGTTCAAAATACAGATTTGGTTGTAAAAAATGGTAATAATGATTTTTGGGCAAGCACCTGGAATGGAGTTGGAAGTACTTATTTGAATAGTTCCGATTTCTGGAAAATACGGGAAGTTTCACTTTCCTATAGTTTTCCAAAAAGTCTTTTTAGCAGCAAATCGGTTATCAAGCAAATTTCTGTTTCCCTGGTTGGTCGTAATATATTTACCAAAAGGGCTAAAGAAAATGTATGGACTGATCCTGAATTTAGTAATACTACTGGCAATGCTATCGGTACTACTGATATTAACCAGAATCCTCCTACCAAGACTTTTGGAGCAAACGTTAATATCGTATTCTAATTAAAATAGTTAACTGAAAAATTACAAAATGAAAAAAATATTTTTAATAATTACTTCCGTAGCATTAATAGCGGGAATAGGTTGTAAAAAAGGGTATCTCGATGTAAATACAAACCCAAATCAATCTACCGCTGCCGATCCAGGGTCAGTTTTGCCATCGGCATTAGTAGCAACAGTAGCACAATGGTATCCTGGCCCTACTGCCCACAGTGGATGGTTAGCTTCATGGGCTATCAGCGGAAGTTTTGCCATTAGTTCTACAGACTTTAGTACTTATAAAATGACTACTGATTTTGGGGATGGCACATGGGCCACAACCTATGATAACCTGGAAGATTACCAGTATATTCAGGATAAGTCCGCAAGTACTAAGCTCCCATTTTTAGAAGGTGTTGCAAGAGTAATGAAAGTGTATCAATTTCATCACCTTGTAGATCTGTTTAATGATATTCCTTATACGGATGCCCTGAAAGGCCCCCTTTCGCTCCGGCCTACCTATACTAAGGGCATGGTGGTTTATGACAGCTTGTTTAACGAACTTCAAAAAGGAATCACATTAATTAAAAATGCAGGGCTTACAGCAGCTGCAAATTCGGATGTGATGTTTAGTGGCGACAAAACAAAATGGATTCAATTTGCTAATACCGTTCGGTTAAGAATGTTATTGCGTATGTCTGAATTAACAGCTAAACCTGCTTTTTTTCAAACTAATTTAGACCTTACAAAAAACGAGACTGCAGGTTTCTTAACCGAAGATGCCCTTGTACAACCAGGATATAGCAATTCTGCGGGAAAAGGAAATCCTTTCTGGCAGAGGTTTTACGATCTAAATGGCGGGGCGGTTTCAAGTTTTGGGGATTTCTGGGCACCGAGTAAATTTGCCGTTAGCTTTTATCAAACTAATAACGATCCACGACTTAGTAGAGAATTTGCTCCATTAAAAAATACTACAAACACTTTCGTAGGTAATACTTTAGGACTTACGAATGGCAATCCAGTTAACGGAAGTTATTCCTTATTTGGCCCGGGTGTTTTAGCTGGTCCAGGCGCACCGGCAGTAATGATGCTTGCTGCTGAAAGTTATTTTTTACAAGCTGAAGCCGCAGTTTTAGGTTATGTTCCTGGGGATGCCCAAGCGCTCTATCAACAAGGCATTACCGAATCATTCCGTTATCTAGGTGTTCCCAGCTTTGAATCTGCCGCCATGGCTTACTATTCCCAGGCTGGTAATACGCAAGCTGATTTTACAACTGCTACCACTGTGTTAGCAAAACAAACTATCATTTTACGTCAGAAATGGGCAGCATTAACCAGCATTAATAGCTTTGAAGCTTATTCCGATTACAGAAGGTTTGATTACCTGCATACCGGTACACCGCCTTATACCGGTCCCTTAGGTAATACCCCATTAAGTGTTTCACCTTTTATAGATGTACCAAAAATTCCTTTACGTTACAAATATCCAACCAGTGAATATTCCAAAAATCCTGAAAATGTTGGTGCAGAAGGTGCTATTGACCATCAGACCGGTAAAATATTCTGGATCAGGTAATAGCTGTATAATTTCAACTTTAAAAAAATGAATATGAAAATAAAAATAAATAAATGGATAGGTTTAACAGGAATATTTGTACTCCTTGTCAGCCTTAGTTCATGTGTAAAAGACCGGAATGAATTAGGAACTGATTTTTCTAATCTCCAGGATCATGTATTATTGATTAGTGGTGGCCTTGCAAATTTTACATCTGCCAACATCCGTTTTAATAATGATACCGCAAATCTTACCCTTACTGCAAACCTTGCATCTGTAAATTTGCCCACCAGCCCGGTAAAAGTTACCATTGCTATAGATTCCGCTAAAATAGCAACCTATAATACAGCAAATAATAAAAATTATCAACTTTTACCAGCTGCTGCATATAAACTAACTACCACTATATTAACAATACCGAGTGGTCAGCAATATGCATCCACCACAATAGAGTTTTATAAGGGTATACTTGACCCCTCCGTTAGTTATTTATTACCAATTTCTATTATGGACGCTTCCGGTAAAGCTTTATCTTCCAATCAAAACACAATTTATTATAATGTAATTGGAAATGTTTTAGCAGGTAGTTATAGTGTTGTAGGGACAAGATATAATTACTCAGGTGTTATTGGCTATACTGGTGGCGCTATCCCAGGGGGTTTTGCCTCATCAGCTGTCTCTCCAACCCCAAAAATAGCTGCTCCGGTTGATGCTAAAACAATTACAATTGACTATGCAAATCTGGGTAGCACAAGGCAGTATATAATTTCGTATGATCCAGCAGTTAGTACCACTAATCTTGATGTTACTTTTACACCATCTTTCTTAGCTGGTATTTCGAATGTCAATGTTATCATTCATACATATGATCCCGTTACTAAGAAAATTCATATATTGTCTACCTATAATAATCAGCCAGGTGGCGCAGGAGATGATAGAGTAATTGACGAAGTTCTAACCAAAATGTAGATCAAGATTATTTTCTTTAAGAAAGCGGTAGTGTCCAACTACCGCTTTTTTATTTATAGCCTTATCTTTAAATTCCTGATAGTAAATAATCAATTATCTTTATTTATCTGACGAAGTTACAAAGCAATATACTCATGAACAATACAGACACTCCCACTCCCAACCAAATCAACATTGAAATTTCAGAAGATATTTCTGAAGGTGCTTATGCCA
>JBDUCK010000317.1:0-4060 GCA_040003485.1 Ferruginibacter sp.
ATATTGTAATATTGAAATGCCTGTTTATAAATATACAGTACGGCCGAAAGCGTCGTATTTAACGGGCCGCCGCCAGTCATAATATAGGGCTCAATAAATAGAGAGAAACCGCCTATAGTAGAGAGTATCACCACCATAAAAATTGTGGGATTGATCATCGGCAAAGTAATATGGTAAAACTGTTGCCAGCGGGTAGCGCCCTCCATTTTTGCAGCTTCATAATATTGAGTAGGAACAGTTTGCAGCCCCACTAAAAAGAGGATAACATACAGTCCTACATTTTTCCAGGTGGCCATTACAGCGATAGAATAAATAGCTACATCAGGATTTACCAGCCAGCCAATTTTAGTGATACCGATGCTCATCAATATCCTGTTTATTAATCCAGAATCAAAGCCTAATAATTGCTGCCATAAAATGGTAACCACCACACCGGAAACGATGACGGGCATAAAAAACGAAGCCCTGAAAAACGATGCAGCCCTGATCTTTTGATTTAATAAATAGGCCAAAAATAATGATACCACCAATTGCAGCGGAATATGTAATAATAAAAATTTCAAGGTATTGCCAATGGCTTTCCAAAAAAGACGGTCATGAAAGAGGCGGGAATAATTATCTACCCCGATAAATTTCATAGGAGAAATAATATTCCATTTATTAAAAGTAAGAAAGAAACAAAATAAAACGGGGAACACAACAAATACGGTTACAAAAATAAGGTATGGTGATACCAGCAGGTATGGCAACCATTTTTTCTTTTGGTAGCGCTTTATTTTTTTATCAGCTATTTCAATCGTTGCACTCATGCCTGGTACTTAAAATTTTTGAGCAATCATTTTTGCATCTTCTGCCATTCGTATTGATTCTACAGCATTATTATCATCTATAATTCTTTTATGTTCCTTATCCCGTATCCATTTCCACTGGTCACTCAGCATGGCTGTAAGTAACTGCTGATAACGGCTTTGCTTATCTGAGTTGTTACCGCATTCTATCGTTACGTGATTATCATAAAATACATCAGCAAATTTTGATCTGGCTTTTTTCCCTGCCGCATTTTTATTGTGTTCATTTATTAAACATGGCCCGATTATATCCCGTACTGTGTTTAAATCTTCCTTTTTAAACAATCCGTGTAATTTCATTTTCACCGGCACCCATTCGTACAAAGTAATATCACCTCTTTCAAATTGCAACCTCAATTCCTGCCGGTCTAAAATTTTTGGTTGATCAAACGCATGGTAAAAATTTACCGGGCCATCAGGATATAATACCGTGGCTTGTACCCTGTCGTACATTGTTGTTGCAGTATTTTGCCGATGCAACTGAAAACCATTGATGACTTTGCCATTACCCAACCAACCGGAAAACATATCAAAAAAATGAACGCCATGCTCAATAAAAATCCCACCACTTTTTTCTTCATCCCAAAACCAATGTTCTTCATTTAAATTTTCATCACTTGCATAATTCTCAAAAAAACCATGAAGAAAATTGCCCATTAATTTTCCTGTTATTATCTTATGCACCACGTTATATAATGGATTATAACGCTGCATTAAATTAACCACGTACAAAAGTCCCCGAGCCTTCGCCAATGCCCGAAGTTCTTCTGCCTCACTCGTTTTTAAGGCGGCGGGCTTTTCGCAAATTACATGCTTGCCTGCATGCAAAGCTTTTGCTGACATTTCAAAATGTAGAAATGGCGGCGTTGCAATATAAACCACGTGAACATTATTATCTTTTAAAAGGTCTTCGTATCCGGGATAAAAATTTGCATTTAATTCTTCGCAAAGCTGTTTGCCAATTTGTTCATCAATATCGGAAATAGCAATAATTTTTACGCCTGCTATTTTTACAAAAGCTTTGGCTGCAAAAAATGCGAAACTGCCTGCACCTATTATTCCAATATTTAGTTCCATCAAAGATTTTTTTTATAAAAGGTTTCGGCTCTTGAAAAGGCGAAAGTTTTTAAAAGCTAATTCTTCCCCAGTAATACATTCACTGCTCCTTCTGCATCTGCTATAGCCTTTTCCGGCGTTTTTTTTCCGTAGATAACAGATGCTTCATACTCCTGCGAAATAATATCCAGCACTTCTACAATCACTTCGCAATTATCAATTCCTTTTACATAAGGAATTTCTTTTGCAAACGGAACCATCATTGGATTTTGGTTAAAATAGGCTGCGTAAAAAGGATCTGAATCTAAATTTTTTCTTCTGGGTAATTGTCCCGTTGTTTGCAGCAATTGAAGATCGCCGTTTTTATTTGTCAATGTTTTTATAAACTCCCATGCTGCCTGCGGATTAGAGCAGGTATTAAACATCACGATATTTTTTGGATCCGCATACGTATACACCGGCCCGGTATGATCATCGGGCACAATGGGCAAAAAATAATCAAAATCAAAACCCCTGGTGGGAATGTTATTAAGGTAAGAGATCTCCCACGGACCTGTCCATTTGGTAGCAATCGTCTGTATCACAAACGGGTCGCTTGAAGCTGCCGTATTTTCCCTGGAAAAATAATCGTTTGTATATAACGTTTGTAGAAACCGAAAAACTTGTACCGCATATTTATTATTAAAAGCCGCCTTATTATTAACTATAAGTGGCGCACCATTTGATGCGGCCAGGTACAAAGTATAAAAGTTAAACAAGCGCTCATACCATATTGCTTTTACAGCAGTGTATCCAAAGCGTTTTTGCAATGAGGCCTGCTGGTTATTCTTTTTAAAAGTATTGGCAGCTTGCAGGTAAGCCGAATAGGTTGTGGGGAGATTATTAATATTATTTTCTACAAAAAGTTTTTTGTTGTAGATCGTCATTATTGGGTTCACCTTCCAGGGCACCTGGTAAATGTGTCCATCGGATGAGGTAATCTCTTTTATAACGTTAGTATCACAACGCTCTTTAATAAATTCTATAAAGCCTTTCAAAGTATCTAAAGGAATTAATACGCCCGCATGTGCATACATTTCTACATTTCCCTGCCACATATTTGCATAAATATCAGGCGCAGATTTGCCAACCACCGCTGCCAGAATAACTTCTTCGCTTGACTGGCCTTCGGGAATGGGCTGCATGTGTATGGGCATAGCCGCATTATCCTGGTTCCACTTATCTTTTATGGCAGTGCATAATTTTATTTCCTGGTTGTTATTAGAACACCAGAATAATAATTCTTTATTTTTTACCGTATTGGTGCTGCATGATTCAGCAAGAAAAAGTAAAATTAAAACACAGCTATATGGCTTAAAAAAATTCATCAGTAAAATTAAAAACGAAGTGTGTTTTATAATGAAGTAAAATCTGTATAAAAAATCCCCACAGGTTTTATTTACTGCAGGGATTTTTTAATTAATTAGCCCTAAAATATTAGAGTGTATTCTGATTAGTGAATATAGATTTCACCTGCGGCCCGTCTAACGCAATATTATAGAACATTACATCATCCATATCACCGGTCCAAAAACCTCCATAATCCACCAACAGGTTGCCGGTTGGGTCTACAGTGAGATATTTATTAGTCGGCAGATCCTGGCCAATAACAAAGTCAACCGCATTGCCAAGTGTCAGGGCATTTCCGGGTACCGGACGTGATGAAGCTGCATCCCATGTTGTAACCAGATCACCATTAATATAAAAGCTCATAAAGCCAGATTTAAAGGTTACCACAAGATGCCTCCATGTGTTTTCAGCCACTGGGAAGCCGACATCAGTTGCACGGTCATATATAGTTGTATCTGCTGGGGCCTTAACCACTTTTACGGTGAAGAAAGGCAAATGAATATCCTGTAATTGAAACTTGTAGCCGTTCCAGCGATTCATTGCAAGCATGGTGTAAGTGTTTGGATTTATTGTCCTGCCCGTAGAAGTCCATTTTACCCAAAGGCTAAAGGACATTTGTTGTGGATTTAATGAAGCCTTATAGGGTACATCTATATTTCCGCCTTTATCAAAATGATAAGCAAAGCCGGCACGACCAAAACGATCTGCAACAAGTGTGGGTGTACCAGCCCCAAAATAGGGGTGACCAGTAGTAACAGTACCGTTGT
>JBDUCK010000318.1:0-4056 GCA_040003485.1 Ferruginibacter sp.
ACCCTTAACATTGTGCCAACAAGCCCACGAACCATACCCCTCAAAAAGCGGTTAGCAGTTACGTTATATATAAGGCTGCCTTCTTTACGTATCCATTCGCTGGTAATTATAGTACAATGATTAGTATGTGCCTGGTGGTTTTTCTTAGCAAAGCTTCCAAAATCTTGATAATTAAACAATAACCCAGCAGCTTCTCCTAGCCTATTTATATTTAATGCATATGGATAATAATATCCTCTTTCCCGTAAGAAAGGATCTTTAAGTGGGAAAATAGTATAACTGTAACTTCTAAATTCTGCGTCGAAACGGCAATGTGCTGTGTCAGTTACGGGGAAAATCGATTTTATTACTATATCATCGGGAAGAATTGCATTTAAATGATAAACACTCTTAATTAATGAGTCTGTATTATTTATGATAGTTGTATCGAAATGAAAAAAATTTTGTTTTGCGTGCACGCCGGCATCTGTTCTTGAAGAACCTGTAAGATTAAAAACAGATCTATAATATATATATAAAGCTTTTTCTACCTCGGCTTGTATAGTATTGGCATTTTGCTGTATCTGAAACCCGGCATAATTTGTTCCTTTATAAGAGACTTCTATAAAATAGCGTGGCATTATGTATTAATGATGGATCATTGCTTTGAACCGATTTATTTGATATTCATCTGTTAGCTGTGATTGTAATGTGCTAAAATTCTGACTATCATATACAGAAGGATAGGCAGCATCAAAAAACCTATACCTGCCATCATCTTTTAAAAAAAGTACACTGAGGTTTTTTATCTGTTCAGTAGAAAAGCAAATCGATTTAAATAGCTTTCTTGCTATCGCTATCATATTATCATCATTGTTTTCAGCCGCCATTTTTTTTCGCAGCTTCATAAAATCATTATCATTGGCCAGGTTTTTACAATCTGAATTAGTAGATACAGGCTTTGATACAGGAAGGTCAGTTTTTTGAAGCTCAGTATTTCCAATATTCTTAATATCACCTTTGGCAACAGCTATTTCAGGTATTACTGACGTTTTAATTTTCACTGTATCTTTTGCAGTATTTGGATTAGATAATTCAATATTTAAAAACTTTTTATCTTCGTTCTCCAGATCATTTACCTTTTCCTTTCTTTCTGCCAGTCTATTTTCTGTGGCTTTTTTTTCTTCTAAAATATCCGGCACGGCAGTAATGTTGTAGGGAATAAATATTTTTATAGTATCAACACTTTTATCAGTTTTATCAATATAAATTGTAGAACGTCCAATGTTATCTAATGAAGTAGATATAAATGTTACAGAATTAATTTCTTTTTCCTGAACAGGTGCAGGTAAAGAAGTTATTTTTTGAGAAGGTGAAGCAGGCTTGACTTCTGCTATGATATCTACCTTTCTATTTTCTTTTAGTGCAGGTGTATTCACAACATCTGCCAAAACATTGGAAAACCCATCTGTTTTGTTTTGCACTACAGTATTAGATTTGGTTGCGTCAGCCGATGAAGCCATAGTGACATTTAAAGTTTGCATATTAAACAAGCCCCACCCTTTATCCCCAAAATTTTTAAGCATGTAGCCCAAATCATTATTGTCTACTTTTATTGCTAATGTTTGAAGTGGCCATTCGTTTTTTGGAAAACCAATAGAAAAATTATAATTGCCATTTTGCAATTTTGAAATAACAATATATCCCGAAGAAGAAGAACTAAATAATTTATCATTCATTTTTACATAAAACGGCTGTTTATTATCCGTTTGCAGGTAAACAAAATGATTTTGCTGTGCTTTGGTTATTATTCCTGCTGATAAAATTAAAAGCACTAAAAGAAAGCGATTCATTAAAAGCTGTTTATAAACAAAGCTAACTAATATAATCATTTGCCATTTATAAAAAATTAACAGCCGCATAAAAAAACTGCCTTTACTTTTGCCCAAAATAAAAAATATGAAAAGACTTTTAATATTGCTGGCTATAGCGGCAATTCCTTTATGCATGAAAGCGCAACAACCCGAAGCAGCTACAGACACTTCGTGGAAAAAAATATTCAGAGAAAGTTATCCAAAAAACAATGAACTGGTCCATACCAAATTAGATGTAAAGTTTGATTACGATAAATCTTATATGTACGGCAAAGAATGGCTAACCCTGCAACCTCACTTTTATGCAACAGATTCTGTTTTGCTTGATGCAAAAGGAATGGACATTAAAGAGGTATCTCTGATAAAAGGTACAACTAAGATGCCCCTAAAATACAGTTATGATGGCATGCAACTTAATATCAAACTGGATAAAACTTATAAAGCCGGCGAAAAATATACCCTGTACTTTGATTATACAAGTAAACCCAATGAACTAAAAGTTGAAGGCAGTGCTGCAATTACGGATGCAAAAGGTCTCTATTTTATCAACCCTAAAGGAGAAGATAAAAATAAACCAACACAGATATGGACACAGGGCGAAACTGAAGCCAACAGCGCATGGATGATCACTATAGACAAGCCAAACCAAAAAAGCACTGAAGAAATTTATATGACGGTGCCTGCAAAATATGTTACCCTAAGCAATGGACTAAAAATAAGTGAAAAGAAAAACGCAGATGGCACCAGGACAGATTACTGGAAAATGGATCTGCCACATGCACCTTATCTTTTTTTTATGGGTGTTGGAGATTATACCATCACTAAAGACAGTTATAAAGGAAAAGAAGTTAGTTATTATTTAGAAAAAGAATATGCCCCCTATGCCCGTAAAATATTTGGTAATACGCCGGAGATGATAAAATTCTATTCCGATAAACTGGGGGTAGATTTCCCTTGGCCCAAATATGCACAGATTGTAGGCAGAGATTATGTAAGTGGCGCTATGGAAAACACTACCGCTACATTGCACCAGGAAAGCGCTTATCAAAATGGCCGGCAATTAGCTGACGGGAATAGCTGGGAAGATGTGATTGCTCATGAACTTTTTCATCAATGGTTTGGAGATTTAGTAACGGCAGAAAGCTGGAGCAACATTACTGTAAATGAAAGCATGGCCGATTACAGTGAAACACTCTGGAATGAGTACAAATACGGCAAAGATGCCGGTGACAAGCAAATACAGGATAACAGGGAAACTTATTTAAGCAATCCTGCAAATGCAGATAAAGACCTGGTTCGTTTTCATTATCATGATAAAGAAGATGTATTTGACAATGTTAGTTATCCTAAGGGCGGCGCTATCCTGCACATGCTGCGAAACTATGTAGGGGATGATGCATTTTTTAAATCGCTGAACTTATATTTAACCACCAATAAATTTAAAGCCGCCGAAGCACAGCAATTACGCCTGGCTTTTGAGGAAGTGACCGGCAAAGATTTAAACTGGTTCTGGAACCAGTGGTATTATGGCAGCGGCCATCCGAAATTAAAAATTAATTATAACTATGATATTCCGGGAATACCTGGCGTGGCAGAAGTAATTGTTGAGCAGACTCAAAATACAGGCAAACTTTTTACCCTACCTATTGCAGTAGATGTTTATACCTTAGGGGCTGCTAAAAGATACAGTGTAATTATTGAACATAAAATAGATACATTTTATTTTAATGCAACTACAAAACCAGAATTAATAAATGTGGATGCAGATAAAATATTATTGGCTGAGAAAGAAGACAATAAAACAGAAGCAAATTATATAGCTCAATGGAAATATGCAAAAAATTATCTTGATCGTATGGAAGCGATAGATTTTTTTGCTAAAAAAAGTATGCCTGAAATTGCCAAAGGCTTGTATGATAAATTTGCAACAGTAAAAACATATACCCTAAAAAAACTGGCCACATCCCCATATAAAAATGATGCAGTTGTATTGGACGAGATAGCAAGCATGGCAACTAAGGAAAACAATAAAAAAGTAAGAGCTGCGGCTATTAATTTTTTAGTGAAGAATGGCGATAAAAAGTACTTACCTATCTATGAAGCCGGGGTTAATGATTCTTCTTACAGTGTAGCAGGCGCCTCATTAACAGGGCTCGCAGCTTTAGATGCGAACAACGCATATACTTTGGCAAAAAAATACAGC
>JBDUCK010000319.1:0-4046 GCA_040003485.1 Ferruginibacter sp.
GCACCCGTACTTACATTCACACTGCCATCCATATACACATGCACCAGCGCTCTTGCCTGGTTCATTAAAATTTTGGTAAACGAAATACCAAAACAGATAGGCATAAACGAAACGGCTTTTTTATATAATGTATTAGCAGTATTAAAAATGGCAGCTTCCGTTTTTATTTTTTCAATATCATATAAGGATTCTGATTTGTCCCAACATGCGCTGGCTTCACTCACGGCTTTTTGGCCATAAGGAAATTCATCGCCGGTTTGCAATAAATTCTTTTGTTGAATTTCTGATGCGGCTACGCCCAATTCTTCGGCAGCTTTTGCAATGGCTGCTTCAATAACAAACATGCCTTGCGGACCGCCAAATCCTCTGAAAGCTGTATTGGGCGGCAGGTTGGTACGACAGCTATAGGCAGTTGCCGTGACGTTTGGGATAAAATAACTATTTGTGCAATGAAATAAAGTGCGCTCTAAAACTGCAGGGGAAAGATCTGCAGCAGCACCGGCATTTTGATAAAATGATGCTTCGTAAGCAATGATCTTTAGCTCTTTGTTTAACCCTATTTTAAAATCGGAAGTATAAGGATTTCGCTTACCTGTCATGCGCATATCTTCCATACGATGCAGGCAATACTTAACTGGTTTTTTTAAATGATACACAGCCAACGCACAAAAAATAGCCCAGCAGGTAGCCTGATCTTCTTTGCCACCAAAGCCGCCGCCAAGGCGGGTCACATCAATTTCTAATTGATGCATGGGAATGCCAAGTACTTTAGCCATGTGGCGCTGCACAGCGGTTGGGCCCTGTGTAGAAGAATAAACTTTGATAGCCCCATGCTCTGCCGGCAAAGCATAAGCGCCTTGCGTTTCGATGTACAAATGTTCCTGCCCGTTTGTTTCTGCGATGCCTTCAAAAATATGGGCACAATTTGTAAATGCTTCTGCAGTATCTCCTATCTTAAATGTCCGTGGGGGAACCAGCAATGAATTATTTTCTTTAGCTACCCGGGGATCAGTAATTACTTTCAGTGGCTCAATTTCAATGCTTATTTTCTTAACTGCTGCCTGGGCAATTTCTACAGAAGTGGCCACCACAAAGGCTACAGGCATACCGATAAAATGCACTTCGCCTTCGGCCAGTAAGGTTTCATCGGGAACAATGCCGCCAATCTGGTTCTCGCCGGGAATATCTTTGTAAGTAAATATCCGCACTACGCCTTCCATTATTTCTGCTTCGCTGGTATCTAACTTTAAAATTTTTCCGTGTGCAGAAGGGGACCCAAAAACAGCGCCAAAGAGTGTGCCTGAAGTAAGCGGGATGTCATCTAAATAAATAGATTCTCCCCTGGTATGTGTATATGAGTCTATGTTTTTCATTTAAGCCTTCACTAAATTTTGTAATGGTAATGCCGGGAATAAAACAATAAAATGGGCTTTAATTAATTGCGTTAATAAAAATCTTTTATACTCCGCTGTGCCCCTGGCATCAGTTATAGGCGCTATCTCTGTTTGAGCTATCTGGGTTAGTTCGTTTATTAATTGCGCAGATATTTTTTTCCCTGTTAAAAAATTACTGCTGTCTGAAAGATAAGCTGGTATTGGTCCTACACCACCAGCCGCAATGCCGGCAGTAATAATTATATTGTCTTCAATTCTTATTGCCAATGCGGTATTCACGCTGGCAATATCCAGGTTAGTACGCTTGCTCACTTTTTCAAAATTAAAGAAATCGTTTTCGCCAGGCAATTCGAAATAAATTTTTTCTATAAATTCTTCCGGCTTTTTGTCCAGTGTTTTATAGCTTTTATAAAATTTTCTTAATGCGATCGCTCGTTTATTTTCTCCATCGCTTAAAATCAATTGCGCATTTAACGCTAAAAAGAAAATAGTAAAATCGCCGATAGGTGAGGCATTGGAAAAATTACCGGCAATGGTAGCCATGTTTCTTATTTGCGTAGAGGAAATAAGTTTTATATGTTTTTGTAAAAGCGGAAAATGCTGCGTAAATATTTTTGACTCCAGAATATCTGTGGCAGTTGTGGCACCGCCCATTTCACATACATTTCCACGTTGTATAATTCCTTTCAATTCGCTTTTATCAAACAGGAAATCTATTTTTTTTTCTACCATTGACTCCGGCTGCTGCACATAGAGATCTGTACCACCGCCAAGAAATTTATCTGCATTTTCTTTTTGCCCAACAACAGGTAAAGTAATTTTCAAAAGACGCTCTTTAATCTTTAAAAAATATGCCGGGATAATGTTATTGGTTACCGCAAATTGTAAAGCCTCTTCACTTTGCCGCAACATCATTTTTTCATTAATCTTTTTTGCGGCCCGTTCTATAGATTTGTAACCAGTACACCTGCAGATATTTCCATTAACAGCATCAACAGCATTATCATAAGAGGGTATTTTACTGCTCATACAAAAACCGGTGAGCGACACGATAAATCCCGGTGTACAAAAACCACATTGCGTAGCGCCTTCGTCTGAAAATGCCTGCTGCACTGTGTTTAAGCAATCCCCGTTTATTCCTTCAATGGTTACAATATGCTTACCCTGAGCGTTGCCGATAGCCATAAGGCAACTGGTGGCCGAAGTATAAATAAGCACATCATTTTTTATTTCGCCAACTAAAACTGTACATGCGCCGCAATCACCCTCCCTGCACCCGATCTTTGTACCGGTAAGTTGTTGATGGTAACGGATAAAATCCAGTACCAACATTCCGGGAGGTAGCGCTGTATTAATTTCTGTTTTATTTAATATAAATTGTATCAAAATAAATTTTATACTCTTTAAAGTTAAGGTAAAAAAGAAGTTTTACGTCCGTCCGAACGGCGCCTGGCCGGGCAGCCAAAGAGATAAAGAAAAACAAAGACGCAAAGCGGTTAAAATTTTCAGCTGCCACTCAGTGCCTTTTTATTTTAATCTTTGCGTCTTTGTGTGAAATAAAATATAACATCTTCTTTTGAATTTAATATTGTTTCTCAAACAGCCACCACGAAGATTTTCTTTTTTGTTCTGTTTTTAATGCAAACTTATTTATGCTGTGCTCTTTTAAATGATTTACTGCCTCTTCCACAGAATCTGTAAAAAGGCAAAGCTTTAAATCTTCCGGCGAAATAGTTCCTTTCTCCATCATCAAATCTATATGTGCTAACACAGCTTTATAAAAATCTTTATCAAAAATAATGACGGGAAATTGGCTGATCATTTTTGTCTGTATCAAAGTAAGTGCTTCAAAATATTCATCCAGAGTGCCAAAACCACCGGGCATTACTACAAAAGCATAAGAGTATTTTATGAGCAAAGTTTTACGTACAAAAAAGTATTTAATATTTACCCATTTATCAAGGTAAGGGTTTTGATGCTGCTCATGCGGCAATACAATATTGCAACCCACGCTTCTTCCACCAACATCTTTTGCTCCACGGTTTGCAGCTTCCATTATGCCTGGCCCGCCACCAGTCATGATGGTAAAACCAAGCTTGGCAATTTCTCCGGCTATCGCCTGGGTTTGCTTGTAATAGGGATGATCTTCTTTAAACCTTGCAGACCCAAATATGGTGACGCACGGGCCTACAAAATGAAGCGTACGGAACCCTTTTATAAATTCTAAAAGCACACTGAATGAAAATTTAAATTCTTTCCACCGGTTCTGTGGCCCTTCTAAAAATTTTATTTCTGATTTGGTCATACAGGCATTGTTTGTCTTTCAATTTAGTTTAAAAATGCGAAGTGGCGGCGAATAGATACCCCTATGAATCTGATCAGGCTGATTGGTACGGATTTTTATTCTTGTTGTGAATGGAGGATAGGTACACGGATGATACGGTTGAGAACTAATTGGTACGCATCTTTTTTATTACAAAGGATTACTGGATTTTTAAAATAGTTTTTGAAGCATAGCGTGATAATTTTATATTTGCAGGCCCGGGGGATAGCTCAGTTGACTAGAGCGTCCCGATAGCATTCGGGAAGATCGTCCGTTCGATCAGAATAATTTGGGGGGTTAGCTCAGTTGGCTAGAGCGTCCCGATAGCA
>JBDUCK010000320.1:0-4033 GCA_040003485.1 Ferruginibacter sp.
AGGGAAACTTTTGCGGAAATATGGCATATTATCGAATCGATGTTTGACGGTGTTATGGAAGGCAAAGCGGTAGGGTTTCCCAATTTTATGCTTCCCTTAAACCGGAATGGGTATGTAGAGGAATGTTATTTTGATTTTTCTTATAGCCCTATTGCCGATGAGGACGGCAATATAGGTGGGGTACTGGTAACCGTTATTGAAACAACTGAAAAGCTGAAAGCAACGACCGATTTAAAAGAAGCAAAAACAGCATTGGAATATGCAAAGGCAGAATCTGAGGAACAGCGTGACAGGCTGAAAAGATTTTTTATGCAAGCGCCGGCAGGCATATCTATATTAGATGGAGAGGATCTTGTTTTTGAATTAGTCAATCCACCTTACCAAAAACTTTTTCCGGACCGCCAGTTGTTGGGCAAGGCTTTATTGGAAGCCATTCCTGAGATCAAAGATCAGCCTATCTACGAAATTTTACTAGGCGTTTATAAGAACGATAAAACTTTTGAAGGGCACGGGTTAAAAATTCCATTAGCATCCAGTACCGATGGGCCTATTGAAGACCGGTATTTTGATTTTATTTATCAGCCCAGGCATAATGCCAGCGGCACCGTAGATGGTATTATGGTATTTGTTTATGAAGTGACAGATATGACAACTACCAAGCTGGCGCTGGAAGAAAGTGAAAAGCGCTTTCGCAGTATGGTAGAGCAATCACCGATACCTATGCTGGTAACAAAAGGTGAAACCATGATATTTGAAGAGATAAACCCCCCTATGCTTGAATTGATTGACAGGGATAACTCTATAAAAGGCAAGCCTATAGCTGAAACAATGCCTGAACTGGAAGGACAGGCTGTTATGAAAATACTTTTCGATACTTTTTATACAGGCGAACCCTGGACAGGTTATGAACAACCTATGGTGATAAAAAGAAATGGCGAAGAATTGCAGGGCTTCTACAATTTATCTTACAAGCCACTAATTGAAAATGGAAAAGTTACAGGTGTATTGCAGTCCGCTGTGGATGTTACTAAACAGGTTAACGACAGGAAAAGTCTTGAAAAAGCTGAAGACACTTTGAGATCAGCTTTGCTTGCTGCCCAGTTAGGCACGTTTGATATAGATATGGAAAAAGGCACCATGAACTGGGATGAGCGATGCAGGGTATTGTTCGGCATCAATCACCAGCATACTGTTTCTTATGAGCATGATTTTGTGAATGGGCTGCATCCCGAAGACAGGGATAGAATTATTAAAATTATTAATGATGAAGTTTTAGTAAAAGCTGTCTCCGGGGGCAATTATAATGTAGAATACCGTACTGTTGGGGCGGAGGATAAACAGGTTCGTTGGGTAAGGGCCATGGGTAAAGCTTATTTTAATGAGCAGGATGTACCAGTTCGATTTATAGGGACAGTGTTTGACATTACAGAATTAAAAAAAGATGAAATACGCAAAAATGATTTTATCGGAATTGTGAGCCACGAATTAAAAACACCGTTAACCTCACTTCAAGGATACATACAATTGTCTCAGCTTGGTGCTGCGTCAGGAGATCATCAACTCACCAGTTCATTACTGGATAGAGCTGATAAACAGTTACGGAAAATGAATAATCTTATCAATGGTTTTCTGAATGTATCAAGATTAGAAGCCGGTAAAATATTTCTGAATAAACAGGTCTTCAATATTGGTGAGCTGGCAAAAGAAATCATTGAGGAAGCCCAACTGGTCGTTAAAACACACGAGTTATATTTTAAGCCTTGTGAGCCAGTGAACATTTGTGCAGACCGGGATAAGATAGGTTCTGTGATTAGTAACCTGGTAAATAATGCCGCTAAATATTCTGCTAAAGGCAGCAGGATAGATGTAGAATGCACAGTTGATGGCAAGATGGCAATGATAAGTGTAAAAGACCAGGGTATAGGAATTAAACCTGAAGATACCGAAAGGCTTTTTGAACGCTTTTACCGGGTAGAAAGTATTGATAACAAGCACGTATCCGGCTTCGGGATCGGGCTTTACCTAAGCGCCGAAATAATTACCCGCCATGATGGAGAAATAAATGTGGAAAGTGAACCGGGTAAAGGATCTAAATTTTATTTTAAAATACCGTTGTAGGTCTTCAGCCACTTTGTTTTATTATGGTAAAAACTTAAGCTTCGGCAAGATAAACTTTTTACCTGCTGGCAAAAAAGTAGCTTCTTGTATTATTTATTGTTGGGGTTAAAGCCAGTACTGGTGCAGTTCGCCTAAAGATCTGCTGTTTCTACCAAATCAAGAATTCGGGTTTGTGGATTCATCATTATTTTACCTTCCACGTCCACCCATAATTTACGCAATGCAGCAAGTGTATCTTCGGCTTCTTTTAAATTGTCAAATTCTAAATCGATGATAACATAGTTTGGGTCATTAAGTGGCCGGTATATTTTATAGTTTCGTACACCGGATTTTTTCCGATTAACCGGGTCAGTTTCAAATGCTTTTTTCCATTTGTCAAAGTCAGGAATTTTATGTTCTATTTGTAAGTGAATACTGTTTTGTTTTTCCATTTTTGTTAAGGTTAAAAATGTAATTTAATTAATATCATTATTAGCTCTGCTGAATTCCAGGTAGTCAAAATTCATCTGGCCATGCTCATTAATATGCAGCGTAATTTTGTGAATACCTTTGGCAATTTTTATAGCTGTTAAAGAATCCGATTTGTTCCAGTGATGCCATTGCCGCCAGGCGATAGTATCTCTATCGTTACGGGTGGAGTTGATTTTTAAAGGACCAGTTACAAGCCGTCCATCCAGGCCCAACGAAATGCTGCCATCTCCATTGGCAGTGTACATTATGCCAACCTTATACAATGTCGTCTCATTTGCATAAACAGTATAATTTATCCATTCACCCGGCATCGTCCAACCAACATATAATTGGTTTGAATCCGGAGCAACTTTATTGTAAAGATTATCATCAACACCGCCTGTTTTTGTGTAGGAAATATCTACCCCTTCTTTCATGCGGAATTCATTAAGAAAATTTCCATTAGCCGGATTCAACTTACCGCTTCCATTGTTTAAACTATCCATATCGTGATAAGCGTTTCCTTCACCACCTGTATCAAAATATTCGCATTCAACCCGGCCCGGAATTATTTGTTCTTTTTTATTGAAAGATTTATTTACTTTAAATGAGGATGCACATGAGACTATAACCAAAGCCAACAGTACTATAAGATTATTTTTCATTTAGCAAAAAGTTTATAGTTTTCAGTTGCCTTCCGTATCATTATTTTTTAAGCATTACCATAATAGAAAATTTTCACAATCTGCAATTACAATTCTGGCAGTAAAAAGGCTAAGATCTTTTCAGCAAATTCGGGCGTGTATGCAGCTGTATTGTGATTGCCCGTTATTTCTATAAATTCAGCTCCCGGAATTAATAATTGCAGCTCCGAGCCTTTTCCATTGTCTGTATCTGCATTGCCACAAATAACCAAAACTTTCTGTTTCAATTGTGCAAGCTGCTCTTTAGAAGTTGATGGCTGCTCTTTTTGTTGACAAGCCAATACCAGGGGATTGAGCCCTTTGCCTGCGATATATTTTCTAAAGCCTTCGTATCCTTTTATGGTATCATTCATTAAGGCATTATAAAAGCCAATTCTTCTTGGCCAAAGCGGGTTGGTAAAGTCTGCGCCCATTCCACCAATTACTGCCCGTTTACAATTTTTATCCAATACCAAAAGGCTTGCTAAAATAATAGACCCCCTGGAGTAGCCTATAGCATCATATTTTTGTATTCCTAAAAAATGCATTAAGCCAAGTAAATCTTTTGCTTCTGCATTATCTGCGTATGCCGCAGGGTTGTCCGGCATATCAGATAAGCCATTGCCTCGCAGATCTACGAGAATTATTTTAAAACCATTGGCTAATAAACTATCGGAAAGTGGTTTATTTTTCCAGTCGTTGCAAGTGCCCGTAAAACCATGTATCAATAATATTGGTCTGCCGGCACCCATTAATTCATAATAGATTTTCTTCTTATCAAA
>JBDUCK010000061.1:0-13621 GCA_040003485.1 Ferruginibacter sp.
TAAATGTTGCCATCACTAAAAAAGAGGTAAAAAGTATTTATGTGGGATTAAGGCCATTGGTAAAAAATACTGCCGCAAAAAAAAACATCATTGCTGCCGAGAGATCATACCATCATTGTGAGTGAGAGCGGATTAATTACCATCACCGGCGGCAAATGGACCACTTACCGGAAGATGGCAAAAGATGTTATTAATAAAGCCATTGCTTCTGGACAACTAAAAAAGGAAAACTGTGTAACAGAAAATTTACAGATCCATGGGTGGACAATTAATATCAATCCTAATAATGCATTAAATTTTTATGGTGCTGATGCTATAGAATTAGAAAAACTCTGCGAAGAAGATGAAACCTTGAAAGAATTATTACATCCATCTCTACCGTATCTAAAAGCTTCTGTGATCTGGGCACTAAGAAATGAAATGGCCATGACGGTAGAAGATGTGCTGGCAAGAAGAATAAGGATGTTGTTTTTAGATGCACAAGCCGCTATTGATACTGCACCAAACGTTGCAAAATTAATGGCCAAAGAAATGAATCGGGATGAAGGATGGATTGCCCAACAGTTGAATTCATTTACTACATTAGCAAAAGGTTACCTACTTTTTTAACCAAAACAATTTTTTATGACCCCGTTTGTATCCGAATTAGTTGGCACCTGCATATTAATTTTATTAGGCAATGGCGTTGTAGCAAATGTTGTACTTAGTAAAACATTTGGAAACAATGGCGGATGGATCGTTATTACATTTGGCTGGGCCATTGCTGTTTTTGTAGGAGTATATATTTCAGCAGCTGCCAGTGGCGCTCATTTAAATCCTGCTATTACTATCAGCCTTGCTTTTAAAAGCGGTGACTGGAGCAATGTTCCGGTTTATATTGCCGGCCAGATGCTGGGTGGCATGCTGGGTGCCACGCTGGTTTGGGCGCATTACCGGCAGCATTACGATGCTACGGAAGATGCAGCAGCACAACTGGCTACCTTCTGTAATGCTCCCGCCATCAACAATGTGTTTCATAATCTGTTGAGTGAAATAATCGGGACATTCGTGTTGGTATTTGGTGTGCTGTTTATTTCCAAACCACATGATACGCTGGGTTCATTAGATGCACTGCCGGTGGCTTTGCTGGTTTTAGGTATCGGCCTTTCGCTTGGTGGCAGTACAGGATATGCGATTAACCCTGCCCGTGACCTTGCCCCACGAATCATGCACTGGATTTTACCGATGAAAGGAAAAAGAAATAGCAACTGGCGTTATAGCTGGATACCTGTCGTTGGTCCGATTGTTGGCGGGTTGATAGCAGTTTTAATATTTAATGCTGTACAATAAAATATATAAAATGAATATTGAATGGAAAGGAATTTTTCCGGCACTTACTACCAAGTTTACTAAAGACGATGAGCTTGATCTTTTTTTATTTGACAAAAACTTGCAGGCACAATTAGCTGCGGGAGTGAATGGCATTATATTGGGTGGTACGCTTGGAGAAGCCAGTGTATTATCTGTAGCAGAAAAAGAAGCGCTCGTAAGGTTTGCAGTAGAAAAAACTGCAGGTAAAGTTCCGGTTGTTTTAAACATTGCAGAAGGCAGCACGAGGGAAGCTGTGCAACAGGCAGCCAATGCAGAAAAATGGGGAGCAAAGGGATTGATGTTGCTGCCTCCCATGCGGTATAAGCCAGATCACAGGGAGGCAGTTACCTGGTTTAAAACGATTGCCGGCGAAACTGACTTGCCGATTATGATTTATAATAACCCGGTGGATTATAAAACAGAAGTAACGCTGGAGATGTTTGAGGAATTATTAGTTTGTAAAAACATACAGGCCGTAAAAGAAAGCACACGTGATACCAGCAATGTTACAAGAATGATCAACCGCTTTGGCGACAGGATAAATATTTTATGTGGCGTTGATACCCTGGCTTTTGAAGAACTTTGTTTGGGTGCCGTTGGCTGGGTAGCAGGGTTGGTTTGTGCGTTTCCAAAAGAAACGGTTGCTATTTATAATTTGGTAAAGGCGGGAAGATTGGAAGAAGCCTTAAAAATTTACCGCTGGTTTATGCCTTTGCTGGAATTGGATATTCACCCAAAACTGGTGCAATATATTAAGATTGCTGAAACACAGGCCGGTATTGGTTCTGAATATGTAAGAGCACCACGGTTAATGCTGGAAGACGAAGAACGAAAAAATATTTTAAAAATAATCGATGATGGCATTGCAAGCAGGCCAACTGGTTTTTAAATTTTAAGAAGCAAATTTTACGCTTCGTTAAAAGATGAAAAAAGCTATGCGGTACAAGTCCCGATTCAAATGTAATATCGGGATGCCGATAAGATCGGCAAGTGACACAACGATGATGACCTGAAAAATGAATGCTGGTTACAAAAAAATAATTAAACATGTTCAACGATTTTACAAATAAAGAAATAGACACCGTACTGAATGATGCCTGGGAGGCATTTCATATTTACCGGAAACTTTCTATAAAACAGCGGGCAGATTTTATGCGAAGCATTGCCATAGAATTAGAAAATTGCGGCGATGCCCTTATACAAACTGCCATGCAGGAAACCAACCTACCCGAAGCAAGATTGAGAGGTGAACGGGCAAGAACAATTTTTCAATTAAATGATTATGCCAGTTTTTGTGAAAGCGGCCAATGGCTTGATGCAAGAATTGACACGGCCATTGCAGATAAAACACCGCCCAAACAAGATATAAGAAAAATGCTGGTGCCAATAGGGCCGGTGGTGGTATTTGGTGCAAGCAATTTTCCATTTGCATATTCTACTGCTGGCGGCGATACAGCCTGCGCCTTTGCTGCAGGCTGCCCGGTAATTGTAAAGGCTCACCCGGCTCATGCACAAACCAGCGAAATAGTAGCACAGGCCATTTTAAAAGCAGCCGCAAATTGTTATATGCCCAAAGGGATTTTTGCACATGTACACGGCGCTTCTTCTGCGGTGGGAGAAGTATTGGTAAAACATCCGCATACAAAAGCAGTAGGCTTCACTGGCTCATTTGGCGGCGGCAAACAATTGTTCGATTGGGGCAATCAACGTAAAGAACCCATTCCTGTTTTTGCAGAAATGGGTAGCGTGAACCCCGTATTTTTATTACCCGAAAAAACAAAATCATCTGCAGCCGAAATGGCGAAAATATATGCAGGCTCTATCACTTTAGGCGTGGGACAATTTTGTACAAACCCCGGGATTATTATCGGAATAGATAACGATGATCTGAAAACTTTTACAACTGTTTTATCCGAAGAAATAAAAAATATTGCACCAGCGCCCATGTTGAATACCGGCATTTATAAAAGTTATGTAGAAAAAAGAGCAGCAGCATTATCACAAGATTCTGTAGCGCAAATTGCCGTGGCTGAAAAAGATGCAGCATTCAATGAAGGCACGGCAACTATCGCCACAACAACAGCGCAGGCTTTCCTGGCTAATCCTTTATTGCAGCAGGAAGTGTTTGGCCCCTACTCTATCATCATCCATTGTGCAGATATAAAAGAAATGATTACTGTCGCAAAAAACCTGGATGGGCAGCTGACTGCCACCTTGATGGCAACAGAAAATGATATTTTACAAAATGAAATATTAGTAGAAGTAGTAAAAAATATCTGCGGCAGGTTTATTTTAAATAGTGCGCCTACGGGTGTAGAAGTTTGCCTCAGCATGCAGCATGGCGGCCCTTTTCCGTCAACTACCGACAGTAGGTTTACATCAGTTGGGGGCGATGGAATAAAAAGATTTGCAAGGCCAATTGCTTTTCAAAACTGGCCTGATAATTTATTACCGGATGAATTGAAAAATGAAAATCCTTTAGGCATCTGGCGTACCGTAAATAATCAACTGAAAAATAATTAAAATTTTATTGGCCTATATTTTAGTGATCAGATTCAAACTCTCTAACATGCATAAAATAAACCGGCTGCTTATTATCTGTTGCCTTCTTTCGCTGCAGGGTACGGCACAGCAAAAAGCAGCTCTTCTTGCCCCTGCAATAGAAAAGGTTTTAACAGAAATAAAAGATTTTCGAACAAAGGAAGAAAAGGAAGATAGTACATCAGGTCATTTGTTGGGTTCCAATACAGAAGAAACATTTTTAAGACGCTATAATTTTTACAGCGCCGTTAGTATTGAGCTGGGGAACATTAATAAAAATTCACTTTCGTATAACGACCAGATAAATCTTGAATTGATTCAATATAATATTGAAGATGATATTTCTTCTTATAAATTTAAATCTTATCTAAATCCTATCCTGGCCGATGAAGGCTTTCACACAGGCCTTTCCTACATGGGCTCAGAAGGATTGAATTCCAAAGAAGATTGTGAAAATTACATAAAGCGTTTAAAGGACCTCCCGAGATATGTAGATGAAAATCTTACCCTAATTCAGAAAGGCCTGGCAGTGGGCATTTGCCAGCCAAGAATTATTTTAGATGGCTATCAGAATACCTACGAACAGCATATTGTTTCTGACGCCGGCAAAAGTATTTTTTTTAAACCGTTTTTAAATAAGCCTTATAATATAAGTGATACCGATTGGCAAAAAATAACCGCTGATGCAAAAATCGCCGTACAGCAATATGCCATTGAATCTTTTAAAAAAATAAAAGTTTTTTTTGATAAAGAATATCTTCCTAAAACCAGAACAACTATGGGTGTATCTAATTTTCCGAATGGCCTGGCTTATTACCAGGACAGGGTTCATCATTACACCACAACTGATCTTTCTTATGAACAGGTGTACCAGTTAGGCCTAACCGAAGTTGCCCGAATTAAAAAAGAAATGCTGGAGGTAATAAAGGAAGCAAAATTTACCGGCAGCATGCAGCAGTTTATTAGCTATTTAAGAACTGACGCTAAATTTTACGCACCCACGGCAGAACAACTTTTAAAAGAAGCGTCTTATATCGCAAAAAAATCAGATGGCATGCTGGCATCTTTTTTTGGAAAACTTCCCAGGCAGCCTTACGGCGTAGAAGCGGTGCCAGCCTACCTTGCACCCACTTACACCGGCGGCAGGTATTCAGGTGCACCTATCAATGGTAAAAGAGCTGCACATTACTGGGTAAACACTTATAATCTTAAAAGCCGCCCACTATATACTTTGGAAGCATTGACGATGCATGAGGCTGTGCCGGGCCATCACTTACAAATTTCCCTGGCGCAGGAACTGGACAGCCTTCCCTCTTTCAGGCAAAATCTTTATGTAAATGCATTTGGCGAAGGTTGGGGACTGTATGCAGAATATCTTGGAACAGAGATGGGATTCTATAAAGACCCGTATGCTCATTTTGGCAAGCTTACTTATGAAATGTGGCGTGCCTGCAGGCTGGTAATTGATGTTGCCCTTCACACTAAAGGTTGGACCCGGGCCCAGGCCGTAACATACCTGGCAGATAATACTGCTCTCTCTCTACATGAAGTAAATACAGAGATCAACCGATACATTTCCTGGCCGGGACAAGCACTGGCATATAAAATTGGCGAACTAAAAATAAAAGAA
Source organism: Ferruginibacter sp. (assembly GCA_040003485.1). GTDB lineage: Bacteria > Bacteroidota > Bacteroidia > Chitinophagales > Chitinophagaceae > Ferruginibacter. The sequence goes on from JBDUCK010000061.1 coordinate 5,522, forward strand.
TTAAGAAAAAAGGCTGAAGACACACTGAAAGATAAGTTTGACATCAGGCAATTTCATGACATGGTATTATCACAAGGCAGTGTTACTTTAAAAGTGCTGGAAGAAATGGTGAATAATTATATTGCAGAAAAACTTAAGTAGTATTAAATCCATCAGGCAATCATCATCTCCGCTTTTTCTTCTTTTGCATGATATGCCAGCCAGCCAGCCACTGCTGTAGAGATAATAAAATAACCGGTAAGAATATATTTAATCACAGGCGAAAAACGGTCGCTGCCAAACCAATCGCCCATATAAAATATTATCCCGATACCGCAAATATTCTTTGCCAGCTCCCACACAATGGCCGATCGGTTTTTATCCATCAGGTCAGTAAAAGCATATACAAATAAAAAAATAAAGCCGCCGTAAATAAAAATATTCGGGCTGCCGATTTTCGCAATATTGCCAAATAAATAACTTACAAAAAGTAGTAATCCCAGTACCTGCACCCAGGCCCAAATAACCAATAGTTTAGAAGATTTGCTATCATACTTTTCAAAATCATAAACATCTTCAATTTTATATACGGGATACTTCTCCGCAACATCTGCTGGCCTCCAGCCGGTAGGCATATAAAACACCCGCAGTTTATCTTTAAAGTTTTGGGCGTGCCAGGCATCTTTTATCAGCAGCCACATGTGAATGAAATTTATTTTTATAGGATTCCAGGTCTGCACCGGCCGGGTAATGCCATATACAGGTTTTATATCAGCTAATTCTTGCTGGTAAGTGCCAAATATTTTATCCCAGAAAATAAATATCTGCCCGTAATTTTTATCAATGTATTCTTTATTAATGGCATGGTGCACCCGGTGGTGAGAAGGGGTTACAATGATCTTTTCTAAAAAACCCATTTTATTTATATGCTGCGTATGATACCAGAATTGTGCAAACAAGTGAAGGGGCGCCACTACGGCAATTACCTGCGCAGGCACACCCAGCAAGGCCGCCGGTAATAATAATATTGCAAACAACCGCACAAATACAGAAATACTCTGGCGCAATGCACAGGCCAGGTTAAATTCTTCGCTGCTGTGATGAACAATGTGGCTATTCCAGAAAAAATTTATTTTATGATCCAAAGCATGCACGGTGTAGCCGGCAAAATCCAATACAATAAACGTAACCAGGTAAGTAACCCACGTGGCGGTAATATGAGTCAGCGCAATATGCTGTACCAGCCATTCGTAACTTACCAATGCAATACTTAAACCCAGTACATCTTTGGTAACATTCGTTACCCCGCTGCTCAGGCTGCTGATCATATCCATCGTACGTACCGTATCTTTTCCTTTGCGCCAGCCATACCATTTTTCAAAAAGTACGAGCAGCAAAAACACCGGCATCGCAATTAATAATATTTTACCGTAAGCTTCCATAAATGAAATAAATTTATTTTTTTGGTCCTGGCAATTTACAAATGGGCAGCATCATTGCCCGCCCGGATGAATACCTCCGCCAGAATAAATCTTTCGTGCTGGCGTTCGGACGGGCATCGCCCTCTTGTACATTTTATCTTTTCCAAACACAGAGGCAGTTTACAAAAGCAATGAATATTTTTTATTACCAAACAAACAGCAACCGTTTGCCAAATTTAATTTAAATTTCCAACTTTGAAAGCTAAACAATTTCACAAAATTACAAATCATTCAAGTTGGCAACATTTACCTGTATAGATGCACATACCTGCGGTAACCCGGTAAGGCTTGTAAAAGAAGGAGGACCAGTATTGCAAGGTAAAAATATGAGCGAAAAGCGCCGCCATTTTTTGCAGGAGTACGACTGGGTACGCCGTGGCCTTATGTTTGAGCCCCGTGGCCACGACATGATGAGCGGCAGTATTTTATATCCACCCCATGATCCTGAAAATGATGTGGCAGTTTTATTTATTGAAACAAGCGGTTGCCTGCCTATGTGTGGCCACGGCACTATCGGCACCATTACTATTGGCATTGAAGAAGGTCTTATTGTTCCTAAAACACCGGGTATTGTACTTATGGAAACACCGGCAGGTTTGGTTATGATCAGTTATAAAGAGGACGGTAAAAAAGTAAAAAGTGTAAAACTTACTAACGTCCCTTCTTATTTAGCTGCTGCAGAAATAGTGATAGAATCACCGCATTTAGGAGAATTAATTATTGATGTAGCCTACGGCGGAAATTTTTATGCCATTGTAGATGAGCAGAAAAATTTCAAAGGAATTCAACATTATACTGCAGGTGAGCTCATCAGCTTCTCCGGTATTTTGCGAAAAAAAATAAATGAAAAATATACATTCATTCATCCGCAGGATGAAACTATAAATGGCTGCAGTCATATTTTATGGGCCGGAGAAACAATGGATAAAACTTCTACAGCACGTAATGCTGTGTTTTACGGCGACAAAGCAATTGACCGCAGCCCTTGCGGTACGGGCACTTCGGCACGTATGGCACAGTGGTACGCAAAAGGAAAATTAAAAAAAGGCGACCTGTTTATTCATGAAAGCATAATAGGCAGTAAATTTACCGGGACTATCGAAGAAGAAACGATGGTAAATAATATGCCTGCAATTAAACCCGGCATTGAAGGCTGGGCAAAAATTTATGGGCACAATATTATTAGTATTGATAAAGATGATGATCCTTATGCTTACGGCTTCCAGGTTATTTAATGCTGAAGTTTTGTTGACTATTTGGCATAGATCTAGCTGCCCGGCAAAGATGAATAAAGAAATATTGTACAAGAGTGCGACGCCTGTGAAGCTGATTGAAAAACAAATGCTGAAAAACAAAAAAAATAAAACATATCATCTCTTTCTCCCTTTAGGATCAGGAGCAAAAAAATAAAAATGGCTAACGTTACAATTATTGGTGCCGGTGTTATTGGTTTATGCTGCGCTTATTATTTAGAAAAGGCGGGGACCCAAGTAACTGTAATTGAAAGAGGCAATATTACTGATGGCTGCTCATTCGGTAATATGGGTTACATGAGCCCGAGCCATTTTGTGCCGCTGGCCTCGCCGGGCATTATTGCAGAAGGATTTAAACACATGCTTAGCAGCAGCAGCCCGTTTTATGTAAAGCCCCGGCTTAACATGGACCTGCTGAAATGGAGCTACCATTTTTATAAAAACAGCAACGCTGCAACAGTAGAAAAACATGCGCCGCATTTAAGAAATATTCTGCAACTGAGCCGGCAATTGATTAATGATATCCGCAGCGATATCGGCGATGTTTTTGAAATGGAAGAAAAAGGTTGCCTGATGATGTGTAAAAAACAATCTACACTGGATCATGAATTTCACCTGGCAGATGATGGCGAAAAACTTGGACTAAAAGTAGAAAGATTAAATGCAGCACAGGTGCAGCAACTGGAACCGGAGGTAGAACTGAATGTAGCTGGTGGAGTTTTATTTAAAGATGATGCACATTTTAATCCCGGTAAAATGATGGTGGCACTTAAAAATTATTTAGAAAAAAAAGGCGTTTTTTTTAAATTAAATACTACCGTTACCGGCTTTGAAAAAGCAGCAGAAAAAATAAATGCGGTTGTAACCGATAAGGGGAAATTTGTTTGTGATGAACTGGTAATTGCTACCGGAAGCTGGCTGCCTGTGGTGAGCAAAATGCTGGGTGTAAATTTATTATTGCAACCGGGCAAAGGATACAGCTACACCTATAATCACGTAGAAAAAAATATTAAATACCCGGCCATACTGGTAGATGGCCGCTGTGCTGTAACGCCCTGGGGTAAACAATTACGCATTGGCGGCACCATGGAAATAAGCGGCATTAATAATAAAATTTTGGTCAAAAGGATGCAGGGCATTTATGATGCTGTAAAAGATTTTTACCCAGGTTTAAAAATTGACTTTCCACCGACGGATAAAATATGGAATGGGCTAAGGCCGGTAACACCGGATGGGTTGCCGTACATTGGAAAAACCTCAAAATATGATAATGTAATTTTTGCCGGCGGCCATGCAATGTTGGGTATATCTGAGGCACCCGGCACCGGTTTGTTGGTAAGTCAGTTAATACAAAAACAAAATGCCGAAATAGATATTTCGGCATTTAAGGTAGAAAGGTTTTAAGCTCATCCCCTCATCCCAACCTTCTCCACGAGTGGAGAAGGAGCCTGAAGGGAGTACGTATTTTAGTTACTATTTTATATTCTTAATCAAGAGTACATTAATTTTAAATTTTCCGAAAACACTCTTTATTATTATTATTATACATCAAAACTTAGTATCGCTTTGGTTTCCATAAGGAAGTTGTTTAAAGAATCGTATGTTATTTTATTGGCGCTTATTTTATAATACAGCATTATTTCGTCCCTGGTTTTTATTTCTTTTGATTTTATAAAATCAATTTTTAACAATATAAAATTTTCTTCCAATTGCTTTTTAGAATACTCATCATTAAGAAAAGAAATTTTATACAACCTTACCTGGCGCAGTTTAAATAAAGAATTTTCCAGCTTTGCTATTATCATCAACGTAATTAATACTACAATAGAAACGCCCGATGCCAGGTAATAAGCACCGTATCCTACTGCCATACCAATTGCGGCAGCAATCCAGATGGTTGCTGCTGTGGTAAGCCCTCCTACTTTCATTCTTTCTTTAAATATTACGCCTGCCCCAATAAAACCTATACCGGTGATGATATTTGCAGCTATACGGTCTGGCGTGGCAGAGTTGATGCGATAAGATAAAATAGTAAACACCGTTGCCCCAACAGTGATCATTATTAAAGTACGAAGCCCCGCAGGCTTGTTGTGATACTCCCGTTCCAGCCCCAGCAAAGCACCCAAAATAAAAGCTATGGCAATTTTAATAATGTCGATATAAGTAATGTCCATCATAATTTTAAATTTTCTCCTATCTTCCTCGCTTTTATCTTCTCCCTGTCCGACTGGCCAGGCGGGCATTTCCCTCCCCTTCGGGAAGCCTGTCTGTCCTGTAGGCAGGGATAGGTGGGGTTTCTTCCATCTTCTCCATTTCCCTCTCCCTTCAGGGAGAGGATAGGTGAGGGCTACAACCCAATCTCATAATGCCTTTCCGGAATTTCTACATCTAAAAATCCTTTTTTTATTAACCTGTCTCTAAAAGCCTGCTGTACATCGTACTCGCCATGTACCAAAAAAAGTTTTTTTACCTGTTGCGGATTCTGGCAACCAAGAAATTGCAGCAGATCGTTGTAATCCCCGTGGGCACTCATACTCCGCAGTTCCCCTATCTCAGCATTCACTTCATGCACCTGTCCAAAAATACCTACTTCTTTAGGATGCATTTTTAATCTTCCCCCCAATGATCTTGGCTCACAATACCCGGTAAGCACAATGCTGTTGCGGCTGTTCTCAATATTATTACTAATGTGATGCTTCACTCTCCCAGCTTCGGCCATACCGCTTGCAGAAATAATTACGCAAGGATCTTTATAATAATTCAGCATCTTGCTTTCATCAACTGTTTTAATAAATTTTAATCCACGAAAACCAAAGGGGTCACTATCTGTTTCTATAATCTTTTGTATCCGTGCATTAAAATACTGCGGATAACTTTTTACAATATGTGTAGCTTTTAAACTAAGGGGGCTATCTACAAAATATTCTAATGCAGGCAACCTGTTTTCAATTTCAAGCTGGTTAAGGGTATATAAAATTTCCTGTGTGCGTCCTACACTAAATGCTGGTAAAATTAATTTTCCTTTTTTTTCCAGGCAGGTGTGTGTTATCCATTTCAGCAATGCATCTGCTGTAGTAGTTTGTTCTTCATGCAAACTATTACCATAAGTAGATTCTAAAATAATATAATCTGCCTGCGAAAATGTTGCTGGCGATTTTAAAATAATATCCCTGTAACGGCCCACATCACCGCTAAAAGTAAGGCGGGTAGGCTTACCGTTTTCAGTAATTTTTAAATGCACGCAGGTACTTCCAATGATGTGGCCAGCATCGCTGTAGCAAAATTCCAGGCCTGGTTCAATGGTATGCCATTGCTCGTAATCTACCACTACCAACCGCTCTGCGGCATTCAATGCATCTTCGGTTGTGTATAAGGGTTGCAGGTAGGGCAGGCCTTGCAAAGCCCTCCGTTTGTTTTCAAACTTAATATCGTTTTCCTGTATGCCGGCACTGTCTTCCATCAGCGCCGACGCCAGGTCTTTTGTAGCCGGCGTAGCAAATATTTTTCCGGCATAACCATCTTTCACCAATTTTGGCAACAAGCCGCAATGATCTATATGCGCATGAGATAAGATCATATAATCTACTTCCGAAGCAACAAAACCAAAATCTTTATTCAAAGGCATTGTCTGGTCGCCCATGCCCTGGTACATGCCACAATCCAGTAAAACTTTTTTACCATTACTAAGAGTAAGTAAATGTTTAGAGCCTGTAACGGTTCTTGCAGCGCCATGAAATGCAATTTTCATAAATGAATAATTTTAGTTTAAAGATTTAAAAAATTTAAGGAGCCTGGCTATTGTTTATAATAAACAGTGGTCCTGCTTTTCGCTGCAAGTCCTCGCCCGCCGCGGCGGGCTGTGGGCTTTCCGCTACAATCAGGGCTAAAATTTCAACTGTATCATTTCAATCGGCAGCGCTAATCGTAAGTTACTAAGTTATACTTGTTATCTGTTTGCGAATGTTATTAAGTTGCAATTGAGCGACTAAACTTTGGGGCGAATAACTATCGTTATGCAGTAACCGCCAGCCAGGCCATCATACCCATTCCCTTTTCAATGGCATCTTCATCAATATTAAAGGTGGGCGTATGTACCCCAATGGAAATTTTCTTTTCTATATTACCAACACCCAATCTAAAAAAGCAACCGGGTATTTTATGAGAATAATAAGCAAAATCTTCTGCGCCCATACGCAGTTCTGTTTCGGTTACCTTTTCTTTGCCGGCGTATGCTTCGGCTTGTATCCGGGCAGCGCTGCTCAGGGCTTCATCATTTAAAACAAAGGGATACCCTACATCAATTTTAATAGTTGCTTCTGCACCCATGGCACTAACCAAATTCTTTGTCTGGTTAATGATCAGTTCGTGTGCTTTAAAACGCCATTCTTCATCCATGGCCCTGAAAGTGCCCATCAGCTTTACTTCCGAAGGAATTACATTGGTGGTATTTCCCCCCTGGAAAGAAGTAATAGAAAGAACAGAAGGATTGAACGGATTGTTATTCCTGCTGATGATCTGCTGCAGGCTTACAATTAAATGCGATGCAATTAAAATAGTATCTGCTGTTAAATGTGGCGCAGCAGCATGGCCACCTTTGGCTTTTATGGTAATGTAAATTTCATCTGCACTCGCCATCACCATTCCTCCCCGAAAACTAAACTCCCCTACCTGCAAGCCGGGATGCACATGCAGGGCAAATATTTTTTGTGGTGCCGGGTTATCAAGCACACCTTCTTTAATTAAGATACTTGCGCCCCCCGGGTTTCTTTCTTCACCCGGTTGAAAAATTAATTTTACCGAGCCTTCCCAATCGCCTCTTGTTTCGTTTAATATTTTTGCTGCGCCTAACAAGCAGGTGGTATGCACATCATGGCCGCAGGCATGCATTATACCTATATTTTTAGATTTATATGCTACGTTATTTTCTTCTATTATGGGCAGTGCATCCATATCTGCACGCAGGGCAATAATTTTTGAAGTTGGATTTTTTCCTTCTATTAATCCTACCACCCCCGTAGTTGCTTTTACTTGAAAGGGAATATTATAAGCCGCTAATTTTTGCTGAACAAATTTGGAAGTTTCAAATTCCTGGTAGCTCAATTCAGGGTTAGCATGCAGGTGATGCCTGATGGCTATAAATTCTTCTTTATATTCTTTAGCTAAGTTTTTTATTTTTTCTAACATGCACATTTATTTTACCGCTGTGAAGTTAGCCATCAAAAAATAAAAAAAACGCTTCATTCCTGAAACGCTGTCTTTTAATTTCCTATGCAAACTTACTTATCGTTATCAGTAATTTTATCAGGTTTTACTTCAATAGTTTCCGGAAGCACATAAATATTTCCGTTTACAATTTTTTGGTTTAATATCTGTTTACGAAATTTATC
>JBDUCK010000062.1:0-13610 GCA_040003485.1 Ferruginibacter sp.
GAAAAAGTAACGATATAAAACGTGCAGCTTTTACCGTACAGGAGGTAGTTGACCTTACCATAAATTTTTACCGCCGCAATTATATTGAAGGATTGTTTTTGAGTTCAGGCATTTTCACCAATGCAGATTACACTATGGAGCGTTTGGTGCTGGTTGCAAAAAAATTACGTACCGAACATAATTTTAATGGCTACATCCATTTAAAAACTATTCCCGGTGCAAGTGAAGAATTGATGAACGAGGCAGGTTTGTGGGCAGACCGCTTGAGTATTAATGTTGAAATGCCAACCGAAAAAAGCCTGGCTTTACTGGCACCCGATAAAAAGCGGGATGACATGATAAAGCCGATGAAATATTTGAAGCAGCAGATCATCGCCAATAAAGAAGAGAAAAAATTATTTAAAAAAGCACCCAGTTTTGCGCCCGCCGGGCAAAGCACACAAATGGTAATTGGAGCCACGCCCGAAACCGACCTGGAAATTTTATACCTGGCCAATGGTTTTTACAAATCAATGAACATGCGGCGGGTTTATTATTCGGGTTACGTGCCCATCAGCAACGATAACCGTTTGCCTGCCATTGGCACGCCTGTGCCCATTGTAAGAGAGAACCGTTTATACCAGGCCGATTGGTTGATGCGGTTTTATGGATTTAAAGTAAATGAAATTGTAGATAAAGAAAATCCTTTGCTGGATATGGATATTGACCCCAAACTGGGGTGGGCATTGCGAAACCTGGATCTGTTTCCGATGGATATTAATACGATCGATTACCAGATGCTTGTTCGTGTGCCGGGTATAGGCATACAGAGTGCGCAAAAAATTTACCAGTCCCGGAAATTTGGGCGCATTACCTGGGAACAAATGAAGAAGATAGGTATTGCTGTAAACCGTGCCCGTTATTTTGTTTATGCTGATAATAATTTTGAAATTAGAGATCTGCAACCGATGCAGATAAAGCAATTTATTTTGCAGGAAAGTCAGAGTAAATACAAACCCAATTTTTCGCCGCAATTAAAATTATTCTGATGACAACGGTGATATACGATGGAAGTTTTGAAGGGTTGCTTACTGCAGTATTTGAGATTTACGAATACAAAATAAATGATCCCGCCATTTATGCAACAGAGCATGCAGCATCGAATTTATTTGGTAATACACATACTGTAACTACTGATATTAGTAAGTTTGAAAGGGTTTATAAAAAGCTAAAACAAAAATTAACACCCAATGCTTTGTCGCAATTGTGCAATAGTTTTTTATCTGAATTTAAGGAGATATCAGATGTAACTTACCGCCACATTGTGTATGTACTGTCTTCCAAAACTGCGGTAGAAAATAATTTCAGTAACCCTGATGTATTATTTTTACAGCAGACAAGCCGAAAAGTACATAGAGAAAAACACCGCATGGAAGCCTTTGTACGTTTTCAATTAACCAAAGATGCTTTGTACTATTGCATTATTCAGCCTGATTATAATGTGCTTCCGCTGATAAGCAACCATTTTGAAAAACGCTATGCCGACCAGCGCTGGCTTATCTATGACAGCCGCCGCAAATACGGCATCTACTACGATCTGCAAAAAGTTGAAACCGTGTTTTTAAATTTTGAAGTGGATAGCAATGATAAAAAAGCAATGGCTGCTATCTGTGATGAAAAGGAAGAATTGTATCAACGCCTATGGCAACAATATTTCAGCAGCGTAAATATTGTCGCCCGAAAAAACATAAAGCTTCACATACAGCACATGCCTAAAAGGTACTGGCGTTATTTGGTGGAGAAGAAGACGAGTGTGAATGGGGAGTATTGAAGAGATATTTAGAAATGTAAAATTTTAAAAATAAAAAATCAAAATGCAATAATGGTTAATTAGGTAAAGTTGTTTGAATAGTACAGCAATAAAATTAACTTGTGTAAAATCAAATTCATACTAATGGCTTACAAAGATTTGCATGAAGACCCTTTTGATGAGGGTACAATCGCAAAGCTTGAAATATTTGAAGATTATGCGCAAGCTTGGATTCCAACCTTTGTTATGCAAGGCGTAGCTGTCATAAATATTTTTGATTTGTTTGCTGGCACTGGATATGATAAAAATGGAATACCCGGAAGTCCAATTCGGCTTCTTAAAAAAATAAAAGAACAGATCGGGTATATTTATCAGAAGCAGGTAAAAATTAATCTCTACTTAAATGAATTTGAGCCTAATAAAAAGTCGCAAAAAAAATATGATTTATTGAAGACGGCATGTATAGAATTTCTTTCAGAAAATAAAAGTGTTGCTCAGGCAATCGAAATAAAATATTTTAACGAAGACTTTGCCACCTTGTTTCATAAACTTGTGCCGGAAATAAATTGCTTCCCTTCATTAGTCTACTTGGATCAAAATGGAATTAAATTTTTGTCTGATAAATATTTACTAGAACTGGAAAAGACTAATCAAACGGATTTTTTATATTTTGTTTCTTCCTCTTACTTTAAACGGTTAGGAAATACGGATGAATTTAAAAAACATGTAGATTTAGACATTCAGGAATTAAAAAATAATCCCTATAAGTTTATTCATAGAAATGTAATTGAACAATTAAGAAAAAAAATTCCTTTAAATTCTACGCAAAAATTATATCCGTACTCATTAAAAAAGGGAGCTAATATTTTTGGAATCGTTTTTGGGGCAAAACATCCTTTGGCAGTAGATAAGTTCCTTAATATTGCGTGGAATAGAAATCCAATAAATGGAGATGCTAATTTTGACATTGACGATGATTCTACAAAAAATCAACTTGATTTGTTTGGAACAAAGAGATTAACCAAAATTGAAAAATTTAAAGAAGGATTAAAAAGTAAGGTTTTACTAAAAGAAATTGAAAATAACTTTCAGGCATTAGTCTATGCACATGAACAAGGTCATATTGGTACGCACGCCTCTGATTGCTTGAAAGAGATGAAAAGAAATGGAGAGATTACCTATGAAGGACTATCACCTTTAATTACCTATGATAACGTTTTTAAAAAGAAAAGAAAAGTCAATTATCAAATAAAATAATTATGGCACAATCATCAATAGAATGGACAGAGATGACCTGGAATCCCACCACTGGTTGTACAAAAATATCTGCTGGTTGCAAATTTTGTTATGCAGAAGTTATGACAAAACGTTTGACGGCAATGGGAATTGATAAATATAAGGACGGCTTTAAAGTTCGCACCCATAAAGATTCATTATTAACTCCTTACGAATGGAAAAAGCCAAAAATAGTTTTTGTGAATTCAATGAGTGATTTATTTCATCTGGAAGTTTCTCTTGAATTTATTAAAAAAGTATTTCACGTAATGAATGATACTCCGCAGCACACTTATCAGGTACTTACAAAACGAGGGGAGAGACTGTATGAGATTCACGATCAATTAAACTGGACAAAAAATATTTGGATGGGAGTATCTGTTGAAGATGAAAGAGTAACTGAAAGAATAGATTTCTTGAGAAAAACAAATGCTAAAACAAAATTCCTTTCTTGTGAACCATTGATTGGTCCACTGATGAATTTAAACTTGAAAGGTATTGATTGGGTAATTGTTGGTGGCGAAAGTGGAAGAAAAGCAAGACCAATTGAAGAATGGTGGGTTTGGGATATCAAACAACAATGTGATGAACAAGAAGCTCTTTTCTTTTTTAAACAATGGGGAGGAACAAATAAAAAGAAAGCGGGTAGAGAATTGGGAGGAAGTACTTACAATGAAATGCCATCAAGAGTATTTGCAATTACTTGATTTCTTATTCTCTTGTAAGCATTGATTTTGCTACTGTTTCATTACTTCTGAAATAACGTTGCAAAAAATATTTTTAAAAAATCTTCACAAAAATTTGGCAGTATCAAAAAAATAAATTCATCTTTGCATTGCAAAACAAAATTAAAAACAACAAAACATGTTACGCATACAACTACATATTGAAGCGGTGAATTGTTTTAGTCCCAAAGGGGATTATAGCAATAGCGGGGCATGTTATGCTGCATCATAAAGTTTACCAAAACCAACTGATTCAAATACGGCCCCGACAAAAAATCGGGGCTTTTTTTATCCAATAAATTTAAAAAGGCATCTAAGGAAAGTGAAAATTTAAAAGTAAAAAGCAAAAAATGCAAAAGCTACAACATAAACAATTTACAATGCGGAATGAACATTCATCATTACCCATACGCTATTGGTATGTGCCGGTATGTGCAGGGTTTACAGCAATTGGTAAAATGAATAATAGTGATAAAATAAGACCGTGGTTTGAACGATAAAGGTAAAATACACCTCAACGAGCAGCCCGGTCAAATTAAAAAATGACCGGGCTTTTTTATGCCCGTTAAAAAGGAGGGTCACCATGAAAATGATAATGGCAGTGTTGGTGATCAAGCCAATCATCAGCGTGATTGATAAAAGAGAAAAAAAATATGTTGAAAGAAATGATGCAGTAATGAAAATTATTCACCCTGCAGAATTTCTATTAAGATAAACTATTGCAGAAAGGAGGAAAACAGGCAACCTCTGTGAGATGCAACAGAGGTGCCTTTTTCTAAAAAGTTCTTTAACTAAAAAACATAGAAGTATTTCAATTGGTAGAATTCGTGATCTGGAATCATGAGGTTGTCAGTTCGAGTCTGGCCTTCTATACCATCGTTGAAAATGAACGGTTCGTTGGTGTAACGGCTAACATCACAGATTGTCGATCTGTTGCAACGGGTTCGATTCCCGTACGAACCGCAAACCCGTAGCGAAAACAAAACGTTGGCTTTAGCTTATCAGGTAAAGTATTCCGTTGTGAGCGAAAAGAACAGGGTTCGAGTCCCGGAGTCAACCAATGCGGCTTGGTGTATCGGTAACATAACAATCTTCCTCTTTTTCTAAGAGGCAAACATAAGATAGTTGTATTCAGTTCAAATCTGAAAGTCGCACAGAAACTGGCTTATAGTTTAATGGATAAGAATACTTCACTACGAATGAAGTGATACAAGTTCGACTCTTGTTAAGCCAACAAAAAAATTGGCTCGTAGCTCAATGGTTTAGATGCACCAGACTTTTAATCCGGGGGTTGTGAGCCTGCCTGCCGGACAGGCAGGTTCGAATCTCACCGGGCCAACAAATGGATGAATAGCTCAATGGTAGAGCATCCCGCTGTTAATGGGAAGGTTGAAAGTTCAAATCTTTCTTTATCCGCTAGAAAAAATGGGAGCGTCCGGATGGTCGTGGATGCTGTCTTGTGCACAGCATCTTGTGCACAGCATCCTGTGGAAAAATAGGCTGGGGGTAAACCTCAGGAGTTCTCCAGATAGCAATCGGGATTTCTCCTGCAAAAAATATTTGGAGGGTTGACAGAGCGGTAATGTAATGGCCTGCTAAGCCATACATCGTTTATTCGATGCAAAGGTTCGAATCCTTTACTCTCCGCAAAAAGTCCTGCTGGCAGACATGGCGTATGCATTCGACTGCAAATCGAAGGAAAGAAGCCTGCCTGACAGTAGGTAGGTTCGAATCTTCTGCAGGACTCTATTAAAATAATTTTGTTTGATGATGAATAAAATTCGATGATGAGGAAAAGGAATCAATCAATATTCACCGTCAAACAAAACGGACGAATAGCTCTAATGGTAGAGCGTTGCGTTGAAGCCGCAATAGTGCAGGTTCGAGTCCTGCTTCGTCCACATAACCCTGTCGGCGGTTGTACACCCCGACAGCGGTTATTATAAAATAAAATGAGAGAAAGTAAAATTGAAAAACAAAAAGTAAAAGTGAGTGACACAACGATGCCGCCATGAAAAAAAAATGCTGGTAACAAAAAAAATAAAATAGATGAAATGGAAACACAGCAATGGAGAAAACTAAACGGCGAAAAAATTCGCAGGCCAATTGAAGATGAAATAATGGAAGTGATTGTAAAAGAAAGGGCAATGGGACACGAACTGAAAGTGTGCATTGGAACCGATAGCCAGGTGAAAAGCAGGCTGACTGAATTTGCAACCGTAATTGTTTTTATCCGGAAAGGTAAAGGCGGTTTCATGTACATACACAACGAAGTGACCCAACAGAAAATGAGCATTAAACAAAGGATGTTGCTGGAAGTGGCAAAGAGTATTGATGTGGCGTACCCGTTGTGTAATATTTTCGGAAGGTACAGTGTAGATATGGAAGTACATGTGGACATCAACACTAACCCATCATTCAAAAGCAATGATGCGTTGAAGGAAGCAATGGGCTACATTTTGGGAATGGCTTTGTGTTTAAAGCCAAGCCGGATGCCTTTGCCAGCAGTAGTTGTGCAAATAAAGTGGTGCAGTAACCGAATTAGAAAATTTGAAGAGGATAAAAAAATAAAAATATGATACTAATAATAGCTGCCTTTTTGTTTGTACGTTTTATCATCTGGATATTACCCGGTGCTGAAAATGCTGTACAACAATTATACAGGCAAATGAAAAAAAAATTACGGGGTAATTGCCCGGATGTTTTTGAAACAAATTACATTGAAATAAAAGCATTTTATGTAAAGGAATATAATTGTACACCCTGTATTAGTTTCATAAATAACCTGGATGTAACAAAAGCTTTTGAATATATCAATAAAGGCATGGCGGGAAAAGTACAGGCAATTTATCAACGTAATTATTACAGCTGGCAACACAATCGGGCAGAGTTTAGTTGTACGGTTTTTAAACTACAAGATAAAGTAATGATAGAGCTGGGACATGATTATGCTGAGATATTGTTTGGCAGCAACAGGTATGATTATGCAAGAGACTTGATGGAGCTGTTTTCAACTTACAAAGCACCTGAAAAAGAAGCGGATCTTGAGATAAATATTATTACGCAAACAAGCTCAGGACTTGAGTTGAAGCAGTTGGAAATTAAGCCAACTGAATTGGATATTGGGTTGTATTATAATGATGATTTTAAACCAATAGATGAAATTATTAAACAACGCCTTGCTAAAGAAAATGACAAAGGTATTATCCTGTTACACGGTTTACCGGGTACTGGAAAAACAACTTACCTGCGTCACCTGATTGGCAGTATGAAAAAAAGGGTATTGTTTGTATCGCCTGGTGTTGCCGGTAACCTGATGAATCCTGAGTTTATTGATTTGCTGATTGATAACCCAAATGCAGTGCTGGTAATTGAAGATGCGGAAAACATCATCATGGATAGGCGGTTCAGCAATAACAGCAGCGTAAGTAATTTGCTAAACATTAGCGACGGCTTATTGAGTGACTGCCTGAATGTACAGATCATCTGCACTTTCAACAATTCATTGAATATGGTGGATAGTGCTTTGCTGAGAAAGGGAAGACTGATTGCGAAATATGAATTTGCCAAACTGGAACAATCAAAGGCACAGAGGCTGAGCAACCATTTAGGTTTTAAAAACAACATTGATAAACCTATGACGATTGCAGAAATTACCAACCCTGATGATATGATTGCAGAGCAGCCGGCAATGCAGGTAATGGGTTTCAGAAGAGAAGTAATAATGAATTAAAATTATTCTTAAACCAAAAGTCACAAACACATAAAGAATATAAAGCTTTGCAGCTGTGATTACTGGTGGTTCAAAAAAAATAAAATGAGCAAATTAAAATTAACAGGAAACCAAATCCGTGCAATTGGCTACCCGGAAGGGCCGGTAGTAAGTGTGGCCATGCATACCATGTGTACACACTTTAAACATCATACAGAAGGAGATGCTTTACAGATATTAAAAAATGTATTGGCAACGCCTGAAAATTATTTGGCAGACGAAGTACTTGGCAAAATTGCAGAGAAATTAATTGTGGTTGAAGAACAGGAAGCAACTGAAATTCCGCTGAATGAAAAGGGCGTGCATTACAATATTTTTGGTGCCGACCAGATTGAAGAAGGTGCCCTGCGGCAAATGGAAATAGCCAGTAAATTACCTGTAGCTGTTACCGGTGCTTTAATGCCCGATGCACATCACGGCTATGGGTTACCGATAGGTGGTGTGCTGGCAACCAACAATGCTATTATTCCTTATGCAGTAGGCGTGGATATTGGCTGCAGAATGTGCTTAAGTGTTTTCAATATTGCAGCGGATAAGTTGCATAAAAGAGCGTCTTTTTTTCAGAGAGAATTAGTGGCAAATACTTTGTTTGGCGCTGGAAAGGATTTTAGTAACAGGGAAACCCGTAACGGTTTTACCAGCCACCAAGTGACGGATAGAAAAGAATTTAGCGAAATTCCTTTTTTAAAAAACCTGCAGAATAAAGCAGCCAATCAATTGGGAAGCAGCGGCAGCGGTAATCATTTTGTTGAGTTTGGGATAGTGGAAATAACCGAAGCAGAAAATAGTTTTAATGTGCCTGTTGGAAAATATGTTGGCTTGCTTAGCCATAGTGGTAGCCGTGGTTTTGGCGCAATGATAGCTGCCAACTATACACAGATTGCCAAAGAAAAAACAGTGTTGCCGCAGGAGGCAAAGCACCTGGCATGGTTGGATATGAATAGTGAAGAAGGGATAGAATACTGGCTCGCCATGAACCTAGCCGGGGATTATGCAAGTGCCTGTCATCAAACGATACACCATAAAATTGCAACTGCTATCGGCGAAAAGCCAATAGCCAGAATTGAGAATCATCACAATTTTGCATGGAAAGAAATGTATGAATGGAAAGAAGTGATCGTTCACCGTAAAGGGGCAACACCTGCAGGCAAAGATGTGCTGGGCATCATCCCCGGCAGCATGACTGCCCCGGGTTTTATTGTAAAAGGTAAAGGAGAAATTGCTTCTTTAAATTCTGCATCTCATGGTGCAGGCAGAAAAATGAGCCGAACAAAAGCGCTATCAAATATTACCCATGAAGCATTAAGAAAAGAGCTGAAAGAACATGGTGTAAATTTAATTGGCGGTGGTTTGGATGAAGCCCCGTTTGCTTACAAAGATATTAATGAAGTAATGCAACGCCAGCAGCAACTGGTAGATGTGCTGGGAAAATTTTATCCAAAAATTGTACAGATGGATGGAAGCGATCCGAAAAAATTCAGAAAGAAGAGAGATGAAATAGTGGGAGAATAATTGGTGAAAAATAAAGTTAAATGGCCAATATGATTTTTATGTTGGCCATTTTTTTCTAAATGATTATAAATTTATCTATAGATCAGTATTACGTTTGTTTAAAAGCCAGGTTTTAATAAAATTTCAATAGTATTACTGTTGTTCATTGGAGTTCCTTGTATCTAAGGATAAACTCTGCCAATGAAGTTAAAGGGATGCTTTTCTGCCCGTCAATAAATTCCTTTATTTTTACGCACATTAAAAAAAAGATATGCAGGCAGAAATGGACGAAGTGAAGGCAGTGTTTCAGCAACATAACAGTGAGCCGGTTTCCGCAATTGAAAAATTGCCACAGGCCGGCAGTGAGCGGCATTACTTTCGTATTACTGCGGGGCAAAAAACTTTTATTGCTACTTATGGCGCTAATATAAAAGAGAATGATTCTTTCATTTATTTTTCTGATCACTTTAAGCAAAAGCAATTAGCTACGCCAGAAATTTTTTATGCAAGCAGCGACAGGAAAATTTACATCCAGGAAGATTTTGGTGATGCTTCTTTGTTGGATAAACTGGAAGCCAATGGTTTTTCAGAAAGCGTGTATGAGCTATACAAAGAAAGTTTGCATCAACTGGCCATGCTACAGGTAAAAGGAGATGAAGGGCTGGACTATGATAAATGCCTTACCAATGCAAACTTTGGCAAACAAGCTATCATGGCGGATCTGCTGTATTTTAAATATTATTTTTTAGATGCTTTGCGCAGGCCGTATGACAAACAAAAACTGATAGATGATTTTGAAGCACTGAGTAATTATCTTTCTCATACCGAGTATAAATTTTTTATGTTCCGTGATTTTCAGAGTCGGAATATTATGATAACAGCAGATAACTCTGTTCATTTTATAGATTACCAGGGCGGCATGAAGGGAGCGCCGCAATATGATGTAGCTTCTTTATTATCGCAGGCCCGGGCAAATTTACCGGATGGATGGAAGCAGCGTTTACTGGAAGATTACATGAATGCTTTGGAAAAAACAATCGGCGAAACCATGGACCGGGAAGTTTTTCGCAGCCAGTATAATGGGTATGTTTTATTAAGAATGTTGCAGGTGCTTGGGGCCTATGGCTTCAGAGGATTATTTGAGCGCAAGGCGCATTTTTTAACCAGCATTCCTTTGGCGCTGGAAAACCTGAAAGGATTTTTTAATAATCAGAACATCGGCATTGCTGTGCCGGAATTTAAAAAGATACTGGAGATATGCATCAGCGAAGAAGTGATAAAGGAATTTACGAATGTAAAAGCTACAGATGAAACGCCCTTGCTGGTAAAGATCAACAGCTTCTCTTACCTTAAAACCGGCTATCCAAAGGATGACACAAAAAATGGCGGCGGCTTTGTTTTTGATTGCAGGGGTATTTTAAATCCGGGCCGGGTAGAAGAATTTAAAACGCAAACCGGCCAGGATAAACCGGTAAAAGATTATTTAGAACAGCAGACGAAAATGCCCGATTTTTTAAACAGCGTGTATAATATTATTGATATTGCCGTGGAAGATTATATCACCCGTGGGTTTGAAAGTTTGATGATAAATTTTGGTTGTACCGGTGGCCAGCACCGTAGTGTATATGCTGCTGATGCAGTGGCCAGGCATTTAAAAAACAAGTTTGGCGTGAAGATAGAATTGGCGCATAAGAATAAAGAGAATTGGAAAAGGGCAGAGTTCCCCCGCCCCTAAAGGAAGCGTGCTTTCTGCTCAATGTTTATATTTAATAGGCAACTGTAATATGAAAGGGCGGATAAATAATATGCATTATGGAGCATCTCATTTACTTTTTAAAAGGTCAGATGAATTAAGAAAATTTACTACGCATGAAGAAGATATTATTTGGGGTTATTTAAAGGGGAATCAGTTTGGATTAAAATTCAGGAGACAACATCCCTTATTATTTTATGTTGTAGATTTTTATTGTCATGCTTTAAAATTAGTTATCGAAATTGATGGAAGTATTCACAATAAGGCTGATGTAAAATTAATGATGAACGAAGACAGAAAGAAATAGAATCTTTAGGTGTTAAAGTAATACGGTTTAAAAATTATGAAGTAATAAATAAGCCAGAAAATATTTTAAAAGTGATTAACGAAACAATAAAAGAAATACAAAGTGAGAGCACCAGTTCCCCTTTAGGAGCGGAGGGGCATGGCATTCGGGCAATGATCTTCTCAGCCGGCCTTGGCACCCGCTTTAAACCCTGGACTGATAAGCATCCTAAAGCACTGGCTTTGGTAAATGGTAAATCTTTACT
Source organism: Ferruginibacter sp. (assembly GCA_040003485.1). Classification (GTDB taxonomy): domain Bacteria; phylum Bacteroidota; class Bacteroidia; order Chitinophagales; family Chitinophagaceae; genus Ferruginibacter. Next base: position 11,357 of record JBDUCK010000062.1, read on the forward strand.
GCAAAGAAATATTGAATACCTGCAGCAATACGGCATTACTGATGTAGTGGTAAATGTTCATCATTTTCCTGACCAGGTTATTGGTGCTATTGAAAAAAATAAAGGCTGGGGCAGTAATATTGTCATCAGCAATGAAACTAATGAAGTATTGGAAACTGGTGGCGGCTTATTAAAGGCAAAATCAATTTTAGATAAAAATGAATTATTTGTTTCTTTAAATGTTGATGTATTAACTGATCTGAATATTAATGAGCTGCTGGCATTTCATAAAAAACATGACCCATTGATCTCGTTTGGCGTAACAGAAAGAAAAACCTCCCGTAATATACTTTTGGATGAAAACAGCAGGATGTGTGGCTGGAAAAATAACACTACAGGCGAAGAAAAAATTGTATTGGCAAATCATAATTTAAAACCATTTGCCTATAGCTGCGTTGTGGTGTATAATTCAAAAATATTTTCCTTGATAAAACAGGAAGGCAAGTTTTCCATTATGGATACTTACCTGGACCTGGCTGCAGATAATTTAATTCTTGGGTATGATCATACCGGGGATAAATGGGTAGATGTTGGAAAGCCGGAAAGTGTAGCGGTGGCAGAAAAGCTGTTTACCTGATTTTACTTCCCGCAAAGGCGCAAAGAGAAAAAACAAAAGGCGCAAAAAAATTGCGCCTTTATAATTCTTTGCCTCTTCACGTGAAATATTAATTCTTCTTTTCAAACAATTCTTTCTTATCCACCACTTTTACCTGTGTATTGGTTTTTAATGTTTTGCTTACTACATCGTACGGGCCTGTTATTACTTCCTGGCCTGCTTTAAGCCCATCTGTAATTTCTATATAGTTAATATCCTGTATGCCTGTTTTTACTTTCACCTTGCTTACTTTATTATCGGCGTTTTTTACAAACACTACAATGTCCAGGTCGTCAATTGATGTGGTGGGAGCAGCATCTGTTGCATTGGCATCTGTTGTTTTTTTAATGCTTTTGGTGCTGTCATTTTTATCACGGGTAGTTACAGCATTAATGGGTATGCTTAGTACATTTTTTTGTGTACGGGTTTGTATGTCGGCGCTGGCGCTCATTCCCGGCCTGAAGGGGAAACTTCCTTTGCCCAAAAGATCTGTGTAGCTTTCCGGCAGCAGGCGGATATACACTTTATATTGTGTAACGTCGTTGCTGGTATTAGCCAGTGCACTTTGTGTAGAAGCACCGTTATTGCTGCTGGCAATCTGGGTAACAATACCTTTAAATTTTCTGCCGCTGTAAGCATCAATATCAATCACCGCACTATCTCCAAGTTTTACTTTAGGTACATCATTTTCGCCAACATCTACCCGTATTTCTATTTTTGCCATATCTGCAATACGCAGCATTTCTGTACCAACATTAAAACTATTGCCCGCCACTTTCTCGCCTTTTTTTACATTCAGCAAACTCACAACGCCATCCATGGGGGCCACTATGGACGTACGGCCAAGATCTGTGTTTGCTTTTGCCAGGTTGCTACGGGCGCTTTGCACACTGGCCTGCCCGCCACGTATGCCAGCAAGAGCCGCATTGTAGTTGGCTTTGGCGGTTTTAAAATTTGCATCTGCAATATTAAATTCGCTCTGGCTTATTACCTTATCGGTAAACAGGCTTTTCTGCATATCGTAGGTTCGCTGTGCCTGCTCCTGTTGTGCCTTAAGTGCGTCTAACGATGCCTGTGAGTTAGCCACCTGTGCCTGGCTTTGCGCTACACCACTGGCAGCCTGGCTACGTTGTATGTTATATACGTCAGCATAAATGCGTGCAAGTAATTGACCTTTTTTTACCGTATCACCTTCGGCTACCGTCAATTCAGTTATTTCGCCACTGATGTCCGGGCTTATTTTTACTTCCACTTCGGGATATATTTTACCACTGGCATTTACCACTTCAATGATGGTGCGGCCCTGTACCTTTTCTGCAGTCACTTTTGTGCCCTCATCTTTTCCAAAGGCGCCTGTTTTAGAAAGCACCACCAATAGAATCAGTAAAACCCCGAGGATTATTAAAATCCATTTTGTTTTTTTATTCATAAACCCTTTTTATTTTTTTGTTACCAGCATTTGTCATTCTTCAGCATTCTTGCATCGCACTCTTGTACCGCATACCGCTATTCATCTTTTACCTAAGCGTAGGATAGAAGCACAGATAATACAGATTTAACGGGCATTCACCGATTTACTTTTTATATCTTACTAACTTCATCTCCGCTTCTATCATCTCC
>JBDUCK010000321.1:0-4001 GCA_040003485.1 Ferruginibacter sp.
AAAAATAATGCTAAAAATTTATCAAACAATTTACTGCATCAATTCTGCACTTCCGTAACGGTGATTATATTTTTCACAATGAATAAGTGCATAACGGTATTGTGTAAAATCCGGCTTACCGGGTATCTCATACACCTGGTTACCATTGGTCGATTTTAAATCTCCCAGGGAAATGAAATCCGAAGGTGCCGCATCTTTTGAAAGATAAACTTTCAGATCTGGTCCATTGCTGGTCTGAAAATCAGTAAGCTTTAAAGTATATTTATTGTTCTCTAAATAAATCTGTGCCTGTCCGGATACATTCTGTCCTCCCTGGCCTATAAAATTGCCTGTATATTTTAAAACACTGCCCGTGCTTACCATTTCATTAAGTGTTTCAGTAGAGGCTTTCTTACAGCTTGCAAAAAAAATCGGCAGTAATACAACTAATACGAGTTGCTTAAATTTTGGTAATTGCATAAAAAATAATTTGTTTATTAAAACTATATATACAAAATACGAATATAATGAGGCTAAAGTATGCAGGAGAGGTCACAATTGTATCACTTTTAATTAATAGCTGCGGTTCGGGTTTCTTCAGAAACCTTGCTCATGCCTATGTTAATGGCCTATTTATTTTCGATTGGCTGGCTTAAGTTCCATAATGAGCTTTCTATTTTTATAGTAAATAAAATAATGAAATAAAAAGTAAGCCAACAACTGCAGTAAGTGCATTTCAATAGGTTAGTAAAAAATTTGCACGGCAAAACAAATATTTCAACGGGTAGTGATAAAGATTTATTTCAACATTTAATCTTCGCTTTATTTTCTTTGCAGACTTTGCCTGAAATATGATGAATCGGTTTTCTTTATTGATAACATGATTGCCCGTGGCGTTCATTTTGATCTTATAGGAGAATCGTATTATCCAAAATGGTGCGGCACTTTAGATGATCTGAATGATAATTTAAATAACTTAGTAAGCAGGTATAATAAACAGGAGATCGTGGTGGAATATTAAGTAAAAAATATTTATAAAATAAATGAGATAGAAGGGAATAAAAACAATACATGGTAAATCAGATAAAAGATATTTTTTTTAAGCATTTTTTAAACGAACCAATTATTGTCCGTTCCCCTGGCCGGGTAAATATTATTGGAGAACATACAGATTATAATGAAGGGTTTGTTTTGCCTGCGGCTATTGATAAAGCTATTTATGTAGCAGTAAGTAAAAGTGGTGATGACAGTATTCATTTGTATGCTGAAAATTTTAAAGAAGAATTTGAAGTGGCATTTGCAGATATTAAACCAACCGGCAATTGGGCCACTTATATTTTAGGTGTGGTAAATGAATTGATAAAACGTGGATACTCAATTGGTGGATTTAACCTGGCATTAAATGGCGATGTGCCTGTAGGGGCAGGCCTTTCCTCATCTGCGGCAGTAGAGTGTGCGGTAGTATTTGCCTTGAATGAATTATTTGATTTGAGTCTTGATAAAATGGAGATGGTACTGATTGCACAAAAAGCAGAACATAATTTTTCGGGTCTTATGTGTGGCATCATGGATATGTTTGCCAGCATATTTGGTAAAAAGGATCATGTAATAAAATTAGATTGCCGCTCTCTTGAATATGCATATAAACCTTTAAAACTTGACGGCTATAAACTGGTATTGTTTAACACCAATGTAAAACATTCGCTGGCATCTTCTGAATATAATACCCGGCGGTTGCAATGTGAACAAGGTGTGGCATGGGTAAAAGAATTTCATCCTCCGGTAAATAGTTTACGGGATGTAAATCTGCAAATGCTGGATGATCATGTGGTAGTAAAAGATAAATTGGTATATAAAAGATGCAGGTTTATAGTAGAAGAAATACAGCGATTGTTAGTGGCTTGCGATGATTTAGAACATGGCAGGTTGAATGCCCTGGGAATGAAAATGTTTCAGACGCATGAGGGATTGAGTAAAGACTATGAAGTAAGTTGTAAAGAATTGGATTACCTGGTAGATGCGGTAAAAAATAATGCTGCCGTACGGGGCGCTAGAATGATGGGCGGCGGCTTTGGTGGCTGCACTATCAATATTATAAAAGAAGAAGCTATAGAACAGTTAATAGATGAACTCAGCAAATCTTATAAACGCCAGATGAATTTAGAACTTACGCCTTATATTGTAAAAACAGCCACGGGAACTGAGCGGATAGTTGATAATATTTATGCAGGTAATCATGCATCAGATATTTAATATCATTTTTTAATGATCAATCTAAAACAGGAATAAAAAATATTGATCAAATTAAATTTTCATCCTTCATTAATTTACCCAAAAAAAAGCTAAGGAAATAATATGAATAATTTATTAAAGACCGGAGATTACGTTATTTTTCTTATTTATTTTTTAATTGTAACTTCTTATGGCTGGTGGATATACAAAAGAAAAAAATCGGGTACAAAAGGAAGTAAAGATTATTTCCTGGCAGAAGGTTCATTAACCTGGTGGGCTATCGGCGCATCATTGATCGCTTCCAATATTTCGGCCGAGCAGTTTATAGGCATGAGTGGTGAAGGTTTCTTCAGCGGTATTGCGGTAGCAGCTTATGAATGGATAGCAGCATTGGCACTCATCATAGTGGCAGTTTGGTTTATGCCCGTTTACCTGAAAAATAAAATTTATACCATGCCGCAGTTTTTAAAACAGCGGTACAATGAAACCGTGGCAATTATCATGGCGGTGTTTTGGTTATTTCTTTATGTGTTTGTAAATCTTACTTCTATTTTATATCTCGGCTCCAAAGCCATCAGTAGTTTGGCCGGGCCAGAGAATTTTCATTTGATCTTAATATTGCTGGCTTTGTTTGCATTGGTTATTGCTCTCGGGGGCATGAAAGTTATTGGATATACCGATGTGATACAAGTAGCTGTTTTAATTCTTGGTGGTTTTGTGGCGGTGTGGCTGGCATTAAATAAGGTAGATGAGGTTGTGAATAAAGGTCATAGTGCCTTCAACGGATTTAAAACTTTAATGACGGAAGTGCCAGATCATTTTCATATGATTTTTGCTAAACCAAACATAAGCAGCAGCGCAGATTACGTGAGTAAATATGTGGCACTGCCGGGCATCACTATGTATTTTGCGGGGCAATGGATATCTAATTTAAATTACTGGGGTTGCAATCAATATATAACCCAGCGGGCCCTTGGCGCCAACCTGGAAACAGCACGTAAAGGAATTTTATTTGCAGGAGTTTTAAAAGTATTTATGCCCATCATTGTTATGCTGCCCGGTATAGCTGCTTTTGTATTATACAAGAACGGGTACTTTAACGGCGCTGCATTTGCCGGCAATAAAGATGGTGCTTATGGTGCTATTTTAGGCCTGCTGCCTGTTGGTATGAAAGGCTTGTCAGTAGCGGCTTTAACGGCTGCCATAGTCGCTTCGCTGGCGGGTAAAGCAAATAGTATCTCCACTATTTTTACGCTGGATATTTATCAGAAATATTTTAATAAAATAGCTGATGAAAAAAAATTAATATGGATCGGGCGGATAACTATTTTCATTGCTATCTTAATTGCCTGTGCCTGTTGCTGGGAAGATCTGCTGGGGATAGGCCGTGAAGGGGGCTTTACCTTTATTCAAAAATATACCGGCTTTATAAGCCCCGGCGTTTTCGCCATGTTCATCCTGGGAATGTTCTGGAAACGTACCACCGGCGCAGCAGCAATTGTGGGCCTTATCACGGGGTTGCTTATTGTTGTAGTATTTAATAATTATGCGCCAATATGGTTTGGCAATGAAACTCTGCTGTATACAGCCTATCCTGTTGGCGGCGGCAAATTTGAAATTCCATTTATGGTTAATATGGGTTGGTCATTCTTCTTCACCATTTTAATTATGGTACTGGTGAGTTTGGGCGGGCCTAAAATAAATCCTAAAGCATTTGAATTAGATGCCACCATGTTTAAACTTAAGCCATCAACAATTGCCCTGATAACAATGATTGTGATGATGGTGGT
>JBDUCK010000063.1:0-13558 GCA_040003485.1 Ferruginibacter sp.
TCATCCTGCTGAGTGGCTCTTTTAAAAGTATCGGCCATTGTCATCAGCATCTGGTAAAAAAAATCGCCCATCTCATCTACCATCATGTCTTTGGTCCACAAGTCAATTCTCATAGCTGTTTTGTCGGTTCCATCCCAAAAAGCAATGCATAATGCTTTTGCTTTTTGAGCCATATCAGCCGTACTGTCTGTAGCCTCCCAACTTATCTGCTGTGGTATTTTATTAGGATCGAGTAAGATATCAATTTTTATAGAAGACTTATGCATACAATATTTTTGGGGACAAAGTTAATGGTTTACTGTTCACTGTTTTTTATAATAGCCTGCCAGAATAGCCGGGTGCTTGTATCCCAGTTATATTTACCGGTTTGCAATAACCCTTTTTTTATACAATCATTCCGCAGGTTTTCATCTTTGTAAACAAGCATCATTTTTTCTGCAATTATTTTTTCGTTTGTTGAGGCGTAAATTGCTGCGTCTTCATACATGCTTTTATTAAGATTACCAGCGGTAGTAATTACCGGTACCTCACATTGCATAGCATGCAGGCAAGGGTATGCAATTCTTTCTTCTGCAGGTAAATAAATGAGTGCATAGGCTGCAGCTATTATCCTGGCGGCCTGTTTATCATCCTGCTGTTTAATTATTTTTACTTCATTTCGATATTTGTATAACCCAAAATCTTTAATAAGATTTTCTCCGGGGATATGCTGTAACAGCAATAAAAGCTGCATGTTGGACTTTTGCCATTTCTTAAATTGAGAAAAAGCTTTAAGGACATAAATAATATTATTTTTTGTATTGGCAGATACCGGGTATATAAAAAAATCTTTTTCATCAGCATGTGCCGCCGTTATTTCTTCTTTTTGTTGCCAGCTGATTGGCTGATAATTTCTACTTAGGCCCGGGTAAATGGAAAGTATTTTATCTGCAGCGAAAGAATATTTTGCAGCAAGCATATCTTCAATATATTTTTCGGTGGTAATAACAGCGGTGGCTTTTTTTAAGAATGGGAGAAAGAATTTTTCAAGATACCGGGAGTGTATGCCGGGTATAAGTTTTTTTTTTGTAAAGAATGTATTTTTAATTACCATCATTTGGGGTTTATTGCTTCGTATACTTAGCATACCATTTTCGCTGATAAATACATTGGCATTATATCTTTTTAACAAGGAAGGCAATTTATAATTATACCAATAATGAAGCAAGAGACTGTTCTTTATTTTTGGCGAAATCAAAACATAAGTACAGTTTATTAAAGCAGGCGTTTCACCAGCGTCTTCATCAGTAAAAAAAATGAAATGATCATCCGGATATTGTAAAGCCAGCCTACCAAGGCATTCAGATAAAAAAGATGGCGTGGAGTGTTTATTTACGGTAAGGTGAGCAGCAATGATCATACTGCAAAAATAACCGGTTGCAGCATTTATTGTAAAAACTATTTGAGTATTTTAAGTTTTGCAGTTTCTATTCTTGTATCGCTTACGCTTAAAATATCAAACTCGTAATTACCTACAATGATCCGCTGCTTTTGTTTAGGGATAGCTTCATTGTGCTGTATGATATAGCCAGAGAGGGTTTCAGCTTCTTCTTCTTCTGAAAATACGAGACCATACTTTTCTGCAATAAAATCAATCTCCAGCCGGCCACTGAAGATAAACTCATTTTCAGAAAGTTGTTTATCTATAAATTCATCTACTTCATCATATTCATCCTCTATCTCTCCAAAAATTTCTTCCAGAAGATCTTCCATGGTTACAATACCGGCGGTGCCGCCAAACTCATCAATTACCCAGGCAATTGTTTTTCGTTCTTTGCTGAATTTGTTCATCAGGTCGGTAGCACTCATGCTTTCGGGCACAGTAGGGATAGGTAATAAAATTTCTTTTACCGAACCAGGGTTTTTAAACAGATCCAGTTGATGTATGTAGCCGGTGATATTATCAATATTTTCTTCATACACCACCAGCTTGCTAAGCCTGGTATCTATAAATACTTTTTTCACTGCTTCAATACTGCTTTGCTGTTCTATACTTACCACTTCGGTACGGGGTACGAGGCATTCTCTTAATTTAATTTCACCGAGGGATAGTGCGTTTTCAAATAGTTCTTTGTTTATTTCAGACCCTTCATCCTGGCTATGCACTTTGTTTTGTTGTATAAATTGCTCCAGGTCCACCTTACTAAAAACTTCTTTTTTATCATTTATTTTTACATTGAATATATATTTTAAAATCCACTCTGCCATGCTTACAAATACAGAGGCTACCCCTGCCAGCAGGGAGTAGAAGAACCGGGCTATATAGCTAATAACACCGTTGCTGAGGATATTATTATTTCTTGCACGGAAATACGCTTTGCACAAAAATTCTACAAGCAAAATAATGCCGGTAGAAAGAATTGTTTCTACAAAGATCTTAATAAATTTTACATAATCTGCAGAAGAAGCAGGCAGCCTGAATTCTATCCAGCGCCAGATGGGAGAGAGCATTTCGCCGATAAGCAGGCCATAAATAACAAGCACAATATTAAAACCCACCAATGTAGTGCCGATGAACCTGGTTGGATTTTCTGCAAATTTACCCCAGATCTTTCCACTGTAAGTGCCCTGCTTTTTACTGAGTTCAATAGATAGTTTATTAGCTGAAATAAAAGCTATTTCAATACCGGAAAAAAAACCGATCAAAATAAGAGAGGCGAAAATTGCCAGTAATGCGGTCAGGTCCATACTATAAAAATAAGCAAATCAGATTAATCGGTTTGTGGTGCCTGGTATAAATCTTCTTTTATAAAATCGTTTACCAATACAGTGGCGGCGGCGCAGGCATTAGTTAAGTTATCATTTACAATTACTTTATCAAAATGTGTTTTAAAAGAAATTTCATACGCTGCCTTGCTAACCCTTGCTGCCAGCGACTCTGTTGATTCGGTACCTCTGCCTTCAAGCCGGGTTTTTAGTTCATTTACTGATGGCGGCTCTATAAAAATGCTTAAGGTATTAATGGGATATTGTTGCTGCACATGAAGGGCACCTTTTACATCTATATCCAGAACGGGTACCTGGTTATTAGCCCAGATGCGTTCCAGCTCCGCTTTAAGAGTGCCGTAATATTTTCCTTCGTACACCATTTCCCACTCTGCAAATTCTTTATCTTTTATTTTTTGTTTAAATTCTTCCTGCGAAATGAAATAATAATCCACGCCATTTTTTTCTGTACCCCTTGCCGGCCGGGTGGCAGCCGAAACAGAAAAAGCCAGTTCCGGAAATTGTTGCATCAGGTACCGGGTGATAGAAGTTTTGCCGGCGCCGGAAGGTGCTGTGATAATTAAAATTTTGTGATAGGGAGATGCCATGTGCAAAGAAAAGGAAATTCTAAGAGGCAATAAATTTATATTTAAATAAGACGAAATAACCGAACGGGAAAACTTTAATAAAATTAAATTGCATGGTTATGAAAGTAATTATGTTGATGATGCTTGGTATTATAGGTGCAGTTAATATTTCAGCACAAAATCTTATAGCAACAGGTGCCAGGATAAGTTGCAAGACGCAGGTTATAAAAAATATAAAGAAAGATTTTGGTGCGGTCGGTAATGGAAAAGTCAATGATCATGAAGCTTTTAAAAGGGCCGCGGCTTTTATTATTAAGAATGGCGGTAATGTAAGGTTAATAATACCAGGCGGTATTTATGTAGTGGGCAAACAAAAAATTAATAAGGCCATTTTGAATGCTTCTGTAATATATGACGGAGATCCCGTGCTTTCTTTTAAAGGAATAAGAAATGTGTCAATTGAAGGAACTGCAGAAACAAGAATAATTTATAAGGCAGGAATGTATTTGGGGACTTTTGAACCGGTTACCGGGCTGGCCCCGAAAAATTTGAACCGATACAATCCCTCGTCTCCGAAAAATGAAAATACACGGGCCGACTACAAATACGCAGCAACCGCAGGCAACTTTATTAACCTTATCGATTGCGATAATATTATTATTAGAAACCTAGATTTAAATGGTAACAGCGATAATTATAGGTTTGGCGGTTATTGGGGCCTGGGTGGCAATCCATTTGAACTATCTAATTGCTACGGGATATTTTTATGGAATATCCGTAACTGCACTTTTGAGAATTTAAAAATACATGATTTTGTGGTTGATAATATTTCGCTGGGAAGCACATTTACTAATGGTGATACAAGTAAGGCCTTAACTGAAAATATTTTGTTCAATAAAATTGAATGTACATATGCCGGCCGAAATAATTTCACTTGGTTGGGCGGTAAAAATATCTGTGTATCCAATTCATCATTTAAATATGCCGGTGCAAAAAAAATTAAAACTGCTCCGGCGGCTGGTATGGATATCGAACCGGAAGGGGAGCAATCCAAAGTTACATGCACGCAAGGTTTTTTTTACAATAATGTATATGCATATAATGGCGGCCTGGCAATGACACCAGGCACTTCACTGGATAACCCCGTACGGGCGGAGGGCTATGGGTATAGCTACAATCATTATTTTAGAAAATGCAAATTCATTGGTAAAAGTAATGCTGCTGTATATAATTTCATTAACAGGATTACATACGATTCCTGCGAATTTTATGGGTTTGTATTAAACTATGGCAGTTCTATCAAGGACAGTATTGCACCGGCAACTTTTAAAAATTCTTCCTTTTCCGATTGCTATAATGGGGAGAGAATGTTTGATCAGCCTTTGCTAAGTATCGAATTTGGATACAGGATGCACCTGGACAATTGTGTATTCAATAAGTATTATTCTTCCGGGCCTAACGATTGGGTTTATTTCTATGGTACCACAACCTATCCTTGCAGCGATGAAAGTAATAAGCCATTATTTGAAAATTCTACCTTTAAGTTTTTTGCACCCGCAGATAATACTGTAAAATATTTATGTGTAAGTCGTCAGACGAAATTCAGAAATAATAAATTTTATAAACCAGCCAGCGGCAATTTCCAATGGTACAATGTACCCGGCTGCAAACCCGGTGTAGGCGAAGGAAATACAGACCTGGGAAATGGAATGCAATATTACATTTTGCCAAAAAATATTGTAACTCCTAAATGTCCAGCTAAATAATATAGAATTGTTTAATCCTTCCTTATAATATCAGCGCCTAAAATCCTTAACCTTTCATCTATATATTGATATCCCCGGTCTATCTGTTCAATGTTTTGAATTGTGCTTTTTCCTTCGGCACTTAAGGCAGCTATTAGTAATGCCACACCAGCTCTTATATCGGGGCTGCTCATGGTAATACCACGCAATTGTTTTTCCCGTTCAAGGCCTATTACTACTGCCCTGTGGGGATCGCATAAAATAATCTGTGCACCCATTTCTATTAGTTTATCTACAAAAAACAATCGGCTTTCAAACATTTTCTGGTGAATGAGGACACTGCCCCTTGCCTGTATGGCGGTTACCAATACAATGCTTAAGAGATCGGGCGTAAAGCCTGGCCAGGGATGATCATTGATAGTAAGTATTGCGCCATCCATAAATTTTTGAATCTCGTAAAATTCCTGTGCAGGCACATGAATATCATCACCAGTAATATTTAATTTAATGCCGAGCTGTTGAAATTTTTCTGGTATAATTCCCAGTGAGACTACACCTGCGTTTTTTATAGTAAGGTCGCTTTGTGTCATGGCGGCAAGGCCAATAAAACTTCCTACTTCAATCATATCTGCCAGCATGGTATGTTCAGTGCCATCCATTTCTTTTACCCCCCGGATGATGAGCATATTGCTGCCAATGCCTTCTATTTTTGCACCCATACGGTTAAGCATTTTGCAAAGCTGCTGCAGGTAAGGCTCGCAGGCGGCATTATAAATGGTGGTAGTGCCGTTTGCCATTACTGCAGCCATTAAAATATTGGCAGTGCCGGTTACACTAGGTTCATCCAGCAACATAAAAGTTCCTTTCAGTTCTTTTGCTTCAAGTGTAAAAAAACTGCTATCGCTATCATAATGATAAGACGCACCTAATTTTTCAAAACCAATTATATGAGTGTCTAACCTTCTTCTCCCAATTTTGTCGCCACCCGGTTTTGGTAAATATGCTTTTTTAAAACGAGCCAGCAAAGGCCCGGCAAGCATTACAGAGCCACGAAGCCTGGCGCTTTTTTTATGATAATCATCGCTTTTTAAATAATCTATATTTACGGCATCTGCTTTAAAGCTGCAGGTGTGATTATCTACCCGGTTTATTTTTACATTCATTTCGCCGAGCAATTCTATCAACAGGTTTACATCAATAATATCGGGAATATTTTTTATCAATACTTCTTCATCGGTAAGCAGTACGGCACTTATTATTTGCAGTGCTTCGTTCTTTGCACCCTGTGGTGTTATCTCGCCAGAAAGTTTTTTGCCGCCTCTTACTTCAAATATGCTCATATTATTTTATTTCTATTACACTAATTAAGACTAATTGCACGAATTACAAAACTGATATAATCACACAAACCTAAATAAAAAACCCTGATGCTTTTAAAAGCACCAGGGCAAATCTTATATTAAGTATTCAATACTAATATCTCTTTTTAAAATTCCTGTTATTGTTATTCCTGTTATCTCTTCCGGCACCGCCGGCATTGTCCCTGTTGCCCCCACCTGGTTGGGTACGGTTATTATTATTTCTATTATCTCTCGGACCGCTGCCGGTATTGCTGCGGTTATCTCTTGCGCCAAAATTTTTGCGGTATTGATTGCGTCCTGTACCATATTCATCTTCGGTACGGTTATCTGTACGGTGTTTTACAAAAGGCCGGTTATTAAATTCCAGCTCGCCTTTGGTTATACTGCTTAGTTCGCTTTGTATGGTATCATCATGTACCAGTTCTTTATGCCAGTTGCTGTAGGTAAGTTTCATGTAATAAGCAATGGCATTTGCAAAACCCTGTTTTTTCTCGGGGTTTTCTTCCTTAAGTGCCTTGTCTATTACTATTTCTATATTCTTGCCAAGATGATTAAATTTCGGGTATCTTCTTGGGTATTTTAAAATTTCGGGCTTGGCTTTTAAGGTCTCCCTGGTAGGTATAGGGTAAGGGCTTTCTATATCCAGCATAAAATCGCTGATCAAAAAAAGATGATCCCATAATTTATGCCTGAAATCTTCTACGTTTTTTAAATGAGGGTTTAAGAAGCCCATCAATTCTATAACTACATAAGCATTACGCTGGCGCTCTTCCTTATCTTCTATAGTTAAAAGATGCTCTACCATTTTTTGTATATGGCGGCCATATTCCTTCATTATTAAATGGTTCCTGGTAGTATTATACTCCATGTTCTCTGCATTCATCATATAAGCAAATATAAGTGGTAAAAATGGATGAAACAAGCCCGCATTGGTTATTATAGCCAAACAGGGGTGTATCGGAATAGTATGTATATGAATTTTATTTCAGGTAAGTACGTTTGCATATAAAAAAAGCCAACACTCCACCGATACTGTCTGCGGCCCAATCCAATAAACTAAAACTGCGGCCGGGTATAAAGTATTTTTGCACCAATTCCGTTGTAATGCCCCAGATGCATGCACCCACAGCTATTTTTAAAAAGTATTGCGCTTTTGTTTTGGAAGGGAGAAGGCTTTTGCCGATAGGGCGCATGAACAAATAGGCTAACAATCCAAAAACGCCGATATGAATTACTTTATCAAAATTGATCTGTGAAAACCAATCGCCTACATCGGGCAGATCATTGCCCGGGGTAAACATTAATACCATCACAACAAAAAACCAGGCAATGCCTGGGATAAATTTTTTTGTTACTAATTTATTTTCCAGTGAAACATTTTCAGTCGTTACCTGCATTATTTTTACAAGTTAGCTTACCAGGGTATTGTATGCTTCTGCGTCCATGAGTTTTTCAATATCTGCAGGATTATCTACTGTCATTTTTATCATCCACCCTTCGCCGTAAGGGTCACTGTTTACGAGTTCGGGATTTGCTTCCAGCGCTGGATTAATTTCTGTAATAGTACCTGCAGCCGGTAAAAATAAATCGCTTACTGTTTTTACCGCTTCTACTGACCCAAAAACATCTTCGGCGCTTAAGGCTTTTCCTTTACTGCTGATATCAACATATACGATATCCCCCAGCTCATGTTGTGCAAATTCGGTGATACCAATGGTAGCCATATCGCCATCAAGTAAAACCCATTCGTGATCTTTTGTATATTTTAAATTAGAAGGAGAAGTCATGGAGATTTTTTTAATGATTAAAAATGATGCTGCAATTTAGGTATATAATTCAGCCGTAAGGCTACCGGGGCATTCATATTTTTTATTTGCTGAGTTTTATAAAAACTTCTTCGCTTTCATCTTCTACATTTCCCTCTCCATTTACGGAGAGGATGGATGAGGATTTTTACTTTATCACTTCCATATGCATCCTTATATCTACCAACGGCCTGTTGTTGGTATCCCTTGGCAGGTTCGCAATTTTGTGTATTACTTCTATTCCATTTTCTATTTCACCAAATACGGTATAACCCTGGTCCAGGAATGGTGTGCCACCAATTGTTTTGTACATGGCCCGCTGAGCCGCCGGTATTTTAATTCCTTTCTGGCTCTCCATCATACTTAATTCTTCATCCGTAAAAACTTTACCTTCTACCAGGTAAAACTGGCATGCACTGCTTGCTTTTTCAGGGTTGCCATCTCTTGCAGCAGCTAGCACGCCTTTTTTATGAAACAAACTTTTTCTAAATTCTGCCGGTATACGGGCCATATCATCGCCACCATTTCCCAACAGGCTGCCTTGTTCTGCATGCTTACTGTTTGGGTCGCCTCCCTGTATCATAAACTGGGGTATCACCCGGTGAAACAGTAAACTGTCATAAAAACCTTCTTTAACTAACTTCACAAAATTATCCCGGTGCATGGGGGTAGAATCGTAAAGTTTTACAATCATAGTGCCCGAGTCTGTAACGATTTTAATACGGATGGGGGTTACTTTATTTGCAAGTACTTTTTTTGGTAAAATTTTGTGGACAGGCTTAACAATTTTTTCCCCTGGCACTTTTTTTATTTGTGCTATGCTTCCGACAGCCTGCAAAAGACAGATCACTATTAACAAAAAGGCGGGTGCAAATTTTTTATTCATTTTCATATTATTCATTATACGTTATTAAAATTTAAGATTGCTAAAATAAAGTAATACATGATCTTTTAAAAAATTTTCCTGTTCTATCATGTCAAATCCGGGCAGGGCTTTGGTTTGTGTAAAATGTGGCCAGCCCTCCTCATCATTTCCTTCATTCACATAATAACCGCTGGCGCATAAAATAGAGCATATGGCAATATGCATCAGGTCCTGTTTTTGCTCCTTACTATATTCCTGCGCTCCCTGCCCCAGTTCCTGAATGCCTATGAGTAAAAGCACCCCGTTCATGTCCGGTTTAATGCCAAATTTTTCTTTTAATTTAATGCGAAGCTTCAGCCAGCGCACCTGCAGATCTTCCTTTGCATGTTGCATAATGCAAATGTAGCGAATAAGGTTTTCCCGTTTATCTTTGCCGCTCATCATGATTTTTTAAAAAAGTATTTCAACAAATGTTACAGATAAATTACATAAGGCAGCATACTGAAGACGTAAAGGAAAGATTAGCCAAAAAGAATTTTGGAAATATAAGAGTAGTTGATGAAATTCTTCAGATAGATGAGGAGCTTCGAAAGCAAAAAGCTGCCACAGAAAACCTGCAGGCAGGCATCAATACTGCATCAAAAGAAATAGGCATGTTGATGACAACAGGGGAAAAAGAAAAGGCTGAAGAAAAAAAGCAAGAGGTGGCCAACTGGAAAGAAGAATTAAACACCGGCAAAACCAATTTGCAGAGCCTGGAAGAAAATTTTACAGGCATGTTATTGACCCTGCCTAACCTGCCACATAGCAGTGTGCCCGCAGGAAAAACGCCGGAAGAAAATGAACTCGTTTTGCAGGGGGGAACTATTCCAATGTTGCCAGAAACTGCCAAACCGCATTGGGAACTTATTAAAGAGTATGACTTAATAGATTTTGAGACCGGCGCAAAAATTACCGGTAGTGGCTTTCCTTTATACAAAGGCAAGGGGGCAAAACTACAGCGCTCATTAATACAGTATTTCCTGGATTATAATACCAGTGCAGGTTATACCGAATACATGCCGCCTTTGCTGGTAAATGAAAACAGCGCTTATGGTACGGGCCAATTACCTGATAAGGAAGGGCAGATGTATCATGCAACTGCTGATGGTTTTTACCTGATACCAACAGCCGAAGTACCGGTTACAAATATTTACAGTAATGAAATTGTAAAAGATACTGACCTGCCGGTTAAAATGACAGCTTACACACCATGCTTCAGAAGAGAAGCAGGAAGTTTTGGAGCGGATGTACGTGGGCTGAACCGGGTGCACCAGTTTGATAAAGTAGAGATCATCCAGTTGGCGTATCCGCACAAAAGTTATGAAGTGCTGGAAGAAATGGTAAATCATGTAGAAAGGCTGCTGCAGTTTTTAGAATTGCCGTATCGCATTCTGCGTTTATGCGGTGGCGATATGAGTTTCACCTCTGCGCTTACTTACGATTTTGAAGTTTATAGTGCGGCACAGCAAAAATGGCTTGAAGTAAGTTCTGTGACGAACTTTGAGACTTATCAAACCAACCGGATGAAAATAAGATATAAAGATGAAGATGGGAAAACGCAATTGCTCCACTCATTGAACGGCTCATCATTAGCACTGCCAAGAATTGTAGCGGCTTTGCTGGAAAATAACCAGGCTGATGATGGCATTCATTTACCAAAAGTACTGCACCAGTATTTTGGCGCTGCGGTAATTACTGCTGATTAAAATGGTAAGAAATAGTTAACCCGTAAAAACGAGGCGGTTTATTAAAAACTAATTTTTACATTTATTTCTCAAGCCCGTTATTAAAAAGATATTATGAAATATATTTTGCTCCTTTCGTTTTTCGCAATTGTTATTTTTGGTTGTGCCAAAAAAAATGTGCCCGTTACAACGCCGGCTCCTGCAGCTACCGCGGCAGTACCATCGCCTGATGCAGCAAAAATTGATGCTGCTACCAGTGCGGTTACTTCAGATAAATCAGCAGCCATGGGCCACGATATATATACTGCCAAGTGTGGCCGCTGCCACGGCTTAAAAAAAGTAGATGATTATACCACTACTCAATGGGCACCTATCATGGAAAGAATGGCTATAAAAGCAAGATTGGATTCTACCGAAAAAGCAAATGTAATTGCATATGTACAGTTGGCAGCAAAAGCCCGTTAATGAGGGGCATTCCCGATCGCTTTTATTTTTTTATTCATTACATAAAACCATAATGGTGGTATCAATGCAAGTATCATGCTTCCGGGATAACCGGTAGGTAGCTGGGGGGCAGCTTCATGATGCTGTAACACCTGGTATTTGCGGCTGGCCATGTAGTGGTGATCACTGTGCCGGCTTAGTTCAAACAGCATAATTCTTCCCAGCGGATGGCTGCTATTCCAGCTATGATGCGCCATTGCTCTTTCATATTTCCCATCACTCAATTTTTTGCGCTGCAATCCGTAATGCTCAATATAATTCACCGTTTCCAGCAGGGCTATTCCAATAGCAGCAGCGGTAAAAAAGTATAGAGTAATTAATCCGCCAAATACAAAAAAAATAATCGCCAGTAACAGCAATTGAAATAAATGCGCCTGTATCATTTCATTTTTATAACTCAACACACGCATATTTTTTTTTATGCAATCGTTGTTAGCTATATGCCACGCAGAGAGATAAGAAAATATAACTGTTCTGAAATAAAAAAGATATACTGGTTCGTTGTACCGGGCGCTGCTGGGGTCTTGGGGTGTAGCTACATTTTTATGATGGCCTTTGTTATGTTCTATAAAAAAATGTATATATAAAGAAGTGGCCAATAGTAATTTTGCTAATAACTGTTCTTTTTTACTTATTCTATGGCCCAGCTCATGTGCTACATTAATACCAAATGTGCCACACAATAATCCCATCGTAAATATTCTGCCCGTAACATCCCACCACATTAAATTGGATTGTTTCATACTGTTTAAAAAATATATCAATGCAGCATATTGAAAAAATACAAATAGGTAAAGCAGGTAATCGTACCATTTATTTTGTTTGGCCATTTCTTCTTCGGCACTCGTCATATTCCTGTTTTTGGGGCTTATTAACAGCTCCAATAAAGGCAATAATACCCATGCATACAAGAGTGGCAACCAGGCATATAAGCCGGAATAAGTAAAAGAAATAAAAGCCAGTAAATAAATACTTAATGGAGATAAATATTTAAACATTTTTATATTCATCCTTTATAATATTGATTTGTAAAAAAATAAAATAATTATGTGGGCGTTCCCTGTGGGTCGGGCTTTCCGCTGCAATCTTTTTTTCGTTCCTCAAAAAAGGATTTCCACTTCAATCCCTAACGCAAGCCCAACACATTAAATACAAAGTAGTAAATTTTTTTATGACATCTATTTTTACAGCAACATTTCTGATTAAGATTATTTAAACTTTCTACAGAATTTTCAGTCGTAGTTTTGGCAAATAAAAAAATCCATATTATATGGCAGCAGAAAATCGTTTAAAAAATCAACATTTATTATGGCGTGCAGGCTTTGGACCAATGGCGGAAAATGCTGCAGGCCTTGATGTAGTCTCTCAAAAAAATCTATGGCAGTTGCTGCTTAAAACTTCTGCAAAGCAGCCGGAAAAAATAACCGTGGCAGACAACCTGGTAGATGGTTTGTATAAAGGCATAAAAGATGTTGCAGAGATGCAGGATGCACAAAAAAATGCCGATAAGAAAAAAATGATGCGCCAGCAATCCAGGGAAGATCTAAAGAACCTGAACATACGATGGCTGGATGAAATGATAAACAGTGAAGCACAACTCCGTGAAAAAATGAGCTTGTTCTGGCATGGGCATTTTGCCTGCCGGGTTATCAACAGTTATTTTCAGCAGGAACTTTTGCATATTATACGCAGCAATGCTTTAGGAAATTTTGGCGACTTACTGAAAGAAGTAAGTAAGAGCCCTTCTATGTTACAGTTTTTAAATAATCAGCAAAATAAAAAAAGTCATCCCAATGAAAATTTTGCCCGTGAAGTAATGGAATTGTTTACTATGGGCAGGGGGAATTATACAGAAAATGATGTAAAGGAGGCCGCCCGGGCCTTTACCGGATGGGGCTTTAACCTGCAGGGAGAATTTGTATTCAGAAAGCAGGTGCATGATGAAGGTGAAAAAACTTTTTTGGGTAAATCAGGAAATTTTGATGGTGATGATATTTTAAATATGTTATTGGAGCATTCCCAAACAGCAGATTTTATTACCCGTAAAGTTTATAAATATTTTGTAAACGATACGGTGGATAGTGAAAAAGTGCAATGGTTAAGCAAGCGGTTTAAAAATAATAATTATGATATTAAAAAATTGCTGGAAGATATTTATACCAGTGATTGGTTTTATGATGAGAAAAATATTGGTACAAAGATTAAATCGCCGGTGGAGT
>JBDUCK010000064.1:0-13554 GCA_040003485.1 Ferruginibacter sp.
AAAATCAATTTATTTTTTACTGTGTAAATAAGTTCTTAAAAACTTAACGAAAAGATTATGCAATCTGCCCAATAAAAAATGTTTTGTATATTGTACATTCCGGCTTTACTAGAATAAGTAATAATAGGATTAAACTTACCAAACCCACAAAAAATTACCTGATGAACAATGGTGTTAGATTATTTGAAACCTGTTTTAATCCAAATATCAATCATATTTTATACCCCGAAACGAATTCCACATCCCTGGAATTGATTCCTTTATAAAAATGGCTGCATTAAAAAAAATAAAGGTATTGGAATGTATCCGCCAGGGGCAGATTGGCGGAGGTGAAACACATCTTTTAAGCCTGGTAAAGAATATAGATAAAACTATTTTTGAACCGGTAGTTCTTTCTTTTACTGATGGCCCCATGATTGAGCAATTAAAAGAAATGGGTATAAAAACTTTTATTATAAACTCCCTAAAGCCTTTTGATTTCAGGGTATGGAAAAAAGTATCGGCAGTATTGATAAGAGAAAATATTAAAATAATTCATTGCCATGGTACCAGGGCTACATCAAATGTATTCAGGCCCGCAAGTAAGTTAAGCATACCGCTGGTTTACACCATTCATGGCTGGTCATTTCATAACGATCAAAAACCGCTGATTAAAAAAATAAGGATTTGGGGTGAGCAATTTTTAACTTCAAAATCTTCTGTTAATATCGCTGTATCTAAATCAAATATGCTGTCAGGCAAAAAAGTTATACCGGCACTAAAGGCAATAGTAATTAATAACGGAATAGATCAGGAGAAATTTAATCCTGCATTAGAATTTAAAGATATAAGGACTGAAGTTGGGGTTGATAAAAATGCAGTACTGATTATTTTTATTGCCCGTTTTACATCGCATAAACAACCCTTAAGTCTTATAAACGCATTTGCGAAATCATTAAAATATAAGCCTTCATTACAACTGCTTATGGTTGGAGAGGGAGATGATAAATCAGAAGCGCTTGAAATGGCAAAGAAACTTGGCATAAATAATAATATACATTTTTTACCTTTCAGGCAGGATGTACCTGACCTGCTTGCAGCCGCTGATATTTTTGTACTGCCTTCTTTATGGGAGGGTCTTCCAATTGGGTTGCTTGAAGCAATGAGCATGGGAAAAGCAGTTATTGCTACCCGGGTAGATGGCACCAGTGAAATAATACAGGATAAACAAAATGGTTTGCTTATCGAAACACAAAATCTTGTTGATGATCTTACCAATGCAATTTCCATTTTATCAGGAGATGAAAATATGCGAAAACAACTGGGCAAAAATGCAATTGAAACAGTGAGAAAAAATTTTAATGCGGCATCAATGACCAGGAAAATAGAAAAAGTGTACACAGATATATTAGAAGTAAATAATTAAAAAATGGAGTTTAACAGATTCACTGATATTAAGCGGTTAAATTTTATACTGGCTACCTTAAAAGATAAATTGCCTAAAGGCTCTGTGGTATTGGATGTTGGCTGTGGCAACGGAGTAATATCCAGGAGTCTCGGGCAAAACGGGTACAATGTATTAGGCATAGATGTCAGCGAAAAAGCAATTGAAAAAGCGATATCGCTGAACAGCTTACCTAATGTTTCATTTAAAGTATTAAGTGCAGAACAACTGGTGACAGAAGGGAAAAAATATGATGCTGTAATATGCAGTGAAGTGCTGGAGCATTTACATAAACCGGAAGTACTATTAAATACGCTTTACCAATCTTTAAGTGATAACGGCGCATTGATTGTAACTGTTCCTAATGGTAAAGGGCCACGGGAAAGCCTGGTAACAAAGCCGGTTATATCGCTTCAGAAAAAGAATAATATTACCTGGAGAGTAATTCAGAAAATTAAAAATCTATTAGGCTATAAGGGAACCACTGTACAATCAGATGCAAGCGACCTTACACATATTCAGTTCTTCACAAAAAAAACTTTAGAGCAACTCGCCAGTGATAATGAATTTAAAATTATAAAGTTTGGCAAAACAAATTTTATAGAAGATGTATTCCCTTTTTCTTTATTAACTAAAAAAATCTATTTTTTTCAAAAACTGGATTGCCAGGTAGCAGAATTACTCCCGTATAGTTTTACCGGTGGGTTTGTTAGTGTTTGGCAAAAAAAGAATAAAAATGGAACTGATTAAAACAGCAGGCTGGCTTCTATTTTATTTATTCAATGGCATCCTGGCGTTTTATTTTTTGCTGCCCGTTATACTTTTTGTATTACATTTTTTTACAAAAAAAAATGCCTCCAAACCTGTCATTGAAAAAAAGAAAATAGAATACGATATTGACTTTGCCGCAATAGTGACGGCACACCAGGATGCCAGGTTTATACCGCCGCTGGTAGATTCATTTTTGAAACAATCTTATAAAAATTTTACGCTTTACATTATTGCAGATGATTGTAATATTGATAATGTAATGTATCAAGACAGCCGGGTGGTAATTTTAAAGCCGGAGCCAGCCCTGCATTCAAAAATAAAATCTATCAATTACGCTATAGACAATTTTATAAAGCCACACCAGGCAATGGTAATATTCGACAGTGATAATCTTGTGCACCCGGATTACTTTTATAGGCTGGCCAACTATTTTAAAAAAGGGTTTAAAGTTGTTCAAACACACATGTTATCCAAGAATATCGAAAGTACATTTGCCAGGCTCGATTCTGTTGGGCATATCTACTACACTTTTACTGAACGCAAAGTAAAAATGGAACTCGGGTTGCATTCAGCCATTTTAGGCCTCGGGATAGCCTTAAATACAGAGTTGTATACGGCAATAAGATATCAAAATACCATAGGCGGTTTTGATAAAAAATTACAGTCGCAACTGGCTATAAAAGTTAAGCAGATAGCCTTTGCTGAAGACGCAATTGTATTTGATGAAAAGATTGAAGATGGAGCTGCATTGGAAAAACAAAGAACCAGGTGGATATATGCCTACTTCAGTCATTTTGCAGATGGCTGGAATTTATTTTGGGCAGGCATAAAATCTTTAAGCATGGGTAGAATTTTATTAGGTGCTACTATGCTAAGGCCGCCAATGTTTTTATTAATTCTACTCGCCGTAATTTTTATGATCATAACTTTATTTATCAAACCCATTATATTTTTATTGTGGACAGCAGTCTTAATTTTATTTTCACTGAATTTTGTTTTGATTATTGCAACCCAAAGCCTGCAGAAAGGTATGATGGCATCTTTAGTGTTTATACCGCTAATGGTGATCCGTCAACTTAAATCATTACTCAAATTAAAAAATGCCAAATCAGATTTTCTTAAAACCGAGCATAAGAAAATAATATATATAGATGAACTTATAAAAAATGAGCCAACTTAAAAATATATTTTACCAGGCGAGCTCTTTTTTACCCATGCAGTACTTACAAAAAATAAGCCCTGTTACTACCCTGTTACCTTACCAGCACACCGTAAGCGATCAAAGCCTTCCCCATGTAAAACACCTTTATAGTTATAAAACTGTAAAGCAGTTTACTGCAGACCTGGAAACTCTATTAAAGCATTACACTCCTGTTTCTCCTGATGATGTACTGCAACATATCAACAGCAACACCCCTCTCCCAAAAAAAACTTTTCTACTTACGTTTGATGATGGCTTCCGTGAAGTGTATGACATCATAGCTCCATTGCTGCAAAGCAAAGGTGTACCAGCATTATTTTTTATTAACCCTGCATTCATAGACAACCGTGAACTTTTCTTCAGGTGCAAAACAAGTTTATTAATTGATGAGCTACTTAAAACCAGGAAAGCAAATTTTATAAAATTATATCAGGATCATTTGAATATTTCGGGAGCTTCTTCTGTAAAAATTATTGATAGTCTTAAAAAACTTACTAACGGCGATATGTTAGATGAACTGGCTAAAAAAATAAACTATTCCTTCGTTGATTTTCTAAAAAATCAAAGGCCATTTCTTACAACAGAAAACCTTATCTCTTTAAAAAAAAGAGGGTTTACTATTGGCGCTCATAGTATGAATCACCCCTACTACGAAAATTTGAATTTACCCGAGCAAGTAGCGCAAACAGTAGATTCCTGTAATTACGTTCAGCAAAATACAGGAATAAATAAACAATATTTTTCATTCCCTTATTCAGATGAACACCTGCAACAAAATTTGTTTAATGAATTAAAAAAAACAAATGTTGATCTTTTGTTCGGGATCCAAAATCAGAAAGAGGAATTAAATAATAAAATGCTTCACCGGTTTAATGCAGAGCGGCCTTTCGTTACACTTGATAAACAAATAAAAGGTATCTTACTAATGACAGCTATAAATAAATTAAGGGGAAAAAATAAAGTACAAAGAAATTAAACCGCCCTTTAAGCCTGGATTGATCCGCTTTTTTAATTTAGAATAAAAAAAATAAAATGCTAAGTACAAAGTTTAAAGAATCACTCGGCCCGCTGTTTCCTGTTGCAAATAAACTGCGGCTGATGTTTTTAAAAATAAAATACCGTGGCAACAAAGTCATCTGTCCATGCTGCAAAAGCACGTTTAAGGAATTTGCTCCCTTTGGAGATAACCGGCGAAAAAATGCGTGGTGCCCCAGTTGCGAAAGCCTTGAAAGGCATCGGCTGCTATGGATGTATTTAGAGCATAATACGCCATTGTATAAAACACCATTAAAAGTTTTACATATTGCACCGGAAACTGTTTTTTTCAGTCATTTGAAAAATCAAAAAAATATTGATTACCATCCCGGAGATATTTTTCCGCACTTATGCCCAAAAGGTACTCAGTATTTTGACTTGCTGAATCATAACTTACCTGATGAGAGTTTTGATGTAATTATTTGCAACCACGTTTTTCAATATATTGAAGATGATAAAAAAGCCATGCAGAATGTTTTTAAATTAATGAAGCCTGGTGGCTGGGGTATTATGCAGGTACCAATAGATACTACAAAAAAAGTAACTTACGAAGATAGTTCTATAACCGACCCACAGGAAAGATTAAAAGCATTTGGGCTAAAGGAACATGTAAGGTATTACAGTTATGATTATGCTGATAAGCTTGCTGATGCTGGTTTTACAGTAAAAGTAGATGATTATACTGCACAGTTTACTGATGAGGAAATTTATAAATATGGCTTTTGGAAAGGTGATGCTATTTATCATTGCTTAAAATAAAAAATGAAAGCAGGTTTTAAAAAAGCATTTCTCTGGCTAATCTTTTTTGGTAATCTCTGTTGTATTTTTTTATTATTAATGGGCAATGCTGCTACATTATTAAACCCGGCCCGGTGGTGGCCTGTAGCTTTTGCCGGGATTTTGTTTCCCTTATTATTGATAACAACCTTGCTATTTGCACTTTTCTGGCTTTTTATGCAATCTAAAAAAGCGCTCTATTCTTCTGCTGCAATTTTACTCAGCATCCCCCATATAATTTCCACCTTTGCTTTTAATTTCCCTTCAGCGTTTCACCAGGCAAAGGAGCCACGCAATGTAAGAATAATTACCTGGAACGTGGGGCTGATGAATTATACTGCAGGGGACAGTGCTACGGCTAGTACAAACAATAAATTTATTTTTAAACAATTGCAGGAAGCAGATGCAGACATCATTTGCCTGCAGGAATTTTTCACGGCGGTTACACCCGGCAAACAATATAACTTCCTGGATTCAATTTCCAGAACATTAAATTATCCCTATCATTATTTTTCAAGGGATAATGCAAAATTTAATGCCTCGTTTTTTAGCGGCAGTATCATCTTCAGCAGGTATAAAATTATTGATACATTAAAAATAGTTTTTCCCAAACCTTTTGAAGGGAGTATTATCAAGGCAGGTATTCTTATAAACAATGATACCATAGATATTTTTACTACCCGCCTTCAGCCGTTCAGGTTTCAAAGCAATGAGTATAAAGAACTCCACGATATTAAAAGTGGCTCTGATGCAGGGTTTACGGGCTCAAAAAATATTATCAGTAAACTAAGATTGGCTTACAAGCTTAAAGCAGAACAGGTATTGCTTGCTAAAAATTTAATAGCAGAAAGCAAACGGCCCAAAATATTTACCGGCGACCTGAATGATGTGCCGGTAAGTTTTGCCTATTCAGAATTAAAAAATGAAATGGCTGACGTATGGATCAGTAAAGGAAAAGGTTTGGGGCGAACTTTTAAGTTCATATCTCCCACCTTGCGTATAGATGATATTTTTTATAACCACTATTTTAAAGCATCTCAGGTAACAAGGATCATGGCTGATAAAGCGAGTGATCATAATGGTGTTGTTGCAGATCTGTTGCTGATAAAAAAAGAACAATAACCAGCATCTGAATCATCCTGGTTATTGTTCATGAAACTGTCTTTACTATTTTATTGCATGATAAAAGCCTTTGTCATTCTTTCGGTACCGGCAGAAAGATTTACATAATACACACCAACTGGCAGGGATAAAGATTTAGTAATATTATTTATGCCTTTATTTATCGGAATATCCAGGCTGTATATCCTTTTCCCTCCTGCATCGGTTATATTTACACTGCCTTGCTGTGATTTAAAGCTGTAAATATTTACCAGCAGCTGGTTACTCTTTACGTATAATGAACTTATTGTTGTAGCATTATCCTTGGTTTTTTGTAAGGATACGCTTACCACTTTACTGTAAGTAAACTGCCCGTCTTTATCTACCATTTTTAACCTGTAATAATTCACACCATTTTCCGGAAAATAATCGGTAAAACTGTAATCAGCATCGAGGCCATTCAGGGCTTTTGCTGCTAAGCGCCCCCCTTCCGAAAATAATTGTGGGTTATCTGCTTTCTCAACTACAAAATGATCTGCATTAACTTCAGCAGTGGTTTTCCATTGCAGCAAAACATTTTTCTTATCTATAATTTTAGCAGTAAATTCTGTGAGTTTCACCGGTAAAACTGTAAGGCCATTATTAATCAGCAATGTGTCTTTTCCAACCATGCCGACAGAATTTGTAACTTTTAATTCAAACTTATAAATGCCTGTTGCTAATCCTGAAACGCTTGTTTGTAAGGAAGTAGGATTAACGATATTACCTGCCAGTGGGCCGGCAATTTTTGTCCAGGCAAAATTTATTGTTAAGCCATTAGGATCGTTTCCGGAACCTTTTAGGGCTAGATTTAATATAGCATTAATTATGGTAGAATCATTTCCTGCATTGGCTTGGGGAGACGAATATCCGGGCAATTTTGTTTGTTTAAGCATCCAGGTATAAATACTTTCCCCATTTTCTACCCAGGTAGGATCATAAAAAGTATTCCAGCAGCAGTGGCCGCCTGAATATAATGTGTATCGGTTAGAACCTGGAACATAATAATTCATGGTATCACGTATCTTATCGTTTCCCCTTAGATCCTGGTTACCTTCAAAGGACCACATACTACCGCCATTTTGTGCATAAAAACGCATATTGCTTACTGTATTATCCGGCTCTGGCGAACTCATAGAAACAATAGAAGTTATTTTGTTGGTGTAAGTTGTATTGTACCCATCTACAAAATTATCCCAGGCCCAGCCACCCATAGATAAGCCCGTTAAATTTACTCTTTGCAGATCGCAACGGTATCTTGCTAATACAGAATCAAGCTTTTTATTAATTGTAGACGCACTTGGCCAGATGGCCGCAGGCTGTAGTGAAATAACGATCGGTTTTTCTAATTTTCCATTCACCATAAATTGCATGGTATTGCCAGAAGCTACAAATCTATTTGGGCCATAACTTAATAAAAGGCTGGCATTAGTACCAACTTCCCCTGTACCGGGGATAAAACAGATAAGCGGATATTTTTTTCCGGTACCATCATTGTAATCATCAGGCAAATGTACATATGCATTCCAGCCATCAATAGTGGTTAAAAATTGTTGGGCGAAAGCCTGTTGAAAACCAGTAGATACAAGGAGGATTAAGGCAAATAGTATAGCCTTTGCAGGTGCGTTGAAATTGGATTTCATAAAGTGGTTCTTGTTGGTTAGCAAATATCGCCACACTTATATCGCCTGCTGCAGCAAGGGTATGCTGCATACATTTGTATAGACGGCAATGGAAAAATTTAGGTTCGGTGTAAGTGGTGTTAGGCTTTTTTAATCAACCGGTTGGGCGGTTGTATAATATTAACGATGTTGAAATAAAAAATATTTTGCGTACAAACCCGTTATTTTAATTTCTGTAGTATGTATTCTACAGCAAAGTTTTAAAAATAAAAAAAGCCCTGTAGGGCTTGTAAATAAAAATTGTTGGTGCGGCAATTAACGGCTGTAATTTAAGTTCCCCATATAAAAATCCAGGATATTTTTTCTTAATAAATATTCATAGGTAGTTGTAATAATATTGGCGTTGGTTCTTTCCAGGTTATTTTTTGCAATCAGGTATTCCGGAGAACTGATCACCCCGTTTTCAAAACGGATAGAAGCGATGCGAAACGATTCTTTATAAGCATCGGCCTGCTCATTTAATGCCATATATCTTTTATAGGTTGCATTTATATTTACATAGGCCTGGTCTATAGCTTGTCGCAACTGCTGTTTTATATTATCTGCTATTAAGCGGCTGCTTTTTTCATCATTCTTTGCCAGCCTTATTGCAGTTCTTGTTTTAAAAGAATTAAAAATAGGAATGCGGGCACTTACGCCAAAAAATGTAGAGATATTATTTTTAAACTGGTTTGCGTAAGGGATATTTTTATAGGTAAAATTATCCTGCCTGGTAATTACCGGTAGGTTAGTTCCATTCACCACTACATAATTGTTACTCGGAATGTCTACGGAGTTGCTGAAGCTTCCTAATGTAGCAGCGCTTGAGTAATTAGTGCTTGCTCCGCCAAATAATGCAAAGCTTGGATAAGCAGTGGCAGCAGCTACTTTAATGGCTATGGCGCTGCTGCTTATGCGTAGTTCACTTGCTTTTACCGCAGCTAGTTTTTCTGTGGCTAAAGCATATATTTCGTCCGGCGTCGATTCAAATTTTTGTACGCCTTCTGTAACAGTAGCCCTGTCAAACTGCAACTGCTCATTGTATGGAATATTCATTAATTGCGTTAATGCCAGCACCGAAGATTCATAATTATTTTCTGCCGTCACCACGGTTAGTTTATCACCTGCATACTGCCCTTTTAAATCGCTGATATTACCGGGCAAGGTTGCCCCTTCTTCACCGATGATTTCTATTCTGTCTACCTGTTGTTTGGTAATAACCGTCTGTTGTTTAGCCAATGCTATTGCATCCTGGTCGCTTAACACCTGCAGGTATGCAAGTATTACCTGTAAGGTTAGTTCATCTTTACGTTGTTGCCACTCCATGTTGGCGCCGGCAAATGATAGTTCATTTTGTTTAATGGTATTTTTCAATCTAAAACCGCCAAATAGCGGCAGGCTACCCTGCACATCCAGGCCACTTGATTTTAATTGCTGGTTCACGTAACCGTTAGTAAACGGATCAATACTGCGGCCACTGCTAATACTGTAGTTAAACAATGATTGTACCTCAGGCAGGCGGTTATTTTTTGCCTGCAGATAATTTAACCCGGCATTGTCCATCAGCAGTTGGCTTTGCTTTACAATTATATTATTCTTTAATGCAGTCTCAATACATTCTTTTAAAGTAAGCGTTGCATTTTGTGCCTGGCTGCTAAAAATGTTAAGCAGTAGCAGGCACAGTAAAAAAAAATTCCTTCTCATACTATTTATAATTTCATTTAATTAGCTAATATTTTTTTAGCCAAACCGCATATCTCTGATTTAGCTTCATTGGCAGAGTTTATCCTGAGGAACGAAGGGCACTCTTATACTGCATAACTATATTCAGCAGGCTCACAAATAGTTTAAGCCTTCAGAAGGCTGCACTTGAGCCCCTTCACAGGGTATGCAGGCGTGGCTTTATTCTATCCTTCCATCCAGCAGATTAATTATCCGCTTTCCATACCCAGCATTTTTTTCTGAATGCGTCACCTGTATAATAGTCACTCCTTCATCATTCAACTGCTTAAAAATTTCCATTATCTCCTCGCCTTGTTTTGAATTAAGATTTCCTGTTGGTTCATCTGCCAGCAATAATTTTGGCTTGCCAATCAATGCTCTTGCTACCCCAACTAATTGTTGTTGTCCGCCGCTGAGTTGGGTGGGGAAAAGATCTTTTTTTCCAACTATATTAAACCTGTCCAGGGTATCAGCCACCATGGCTTTTCTTTCAGAAGATTTTATATCCTTATACAGCAGTGGTGTTTCAATGTTTTCATACACCGTCAATTCATCTATTAAATGATAAGCCTGGAAAACGAAACCAATGTATTCTTTATACAACTGCGACCGCTGTTTTTCCTTCATCTTATGTACAGACTCATGCAAAAAATTATACTCCCCTTCATTAAATTCATCCAGCATACCAATCACATTCAGCAGCGTTGATTTGCCAGATCCCGATGGCCCCATGATGGAAACGAATTCGCCTTCTTTAATTTCAAGATTAATATCCTTCAATAAAAAAGTGCGGTTGGCCCCGGTGTTTATCCACTTAAAAACTTTTTGCAGTTGTATCATCTGTTTGTTGGTTTTAACTTTCGTATTGAAAATTATTAAATAGCATCATACTTTAAGTCCCTTTAATAACTGGCTGTTACTTTGTTTTCAACCACCATGCCATTTACCAAATCCTTTACTGGCAAAGGGTTGAGAAATTAACTAAAACAAAAAGTGTCCGAAAACGAACACTTTTTGTTTGATAGCGGACACATCCTGCAAGTTTTTACTCTGTTCTTAATAAGGTTACTGTATTGGTGCGTACAGCCCGTAATACCCTGATACCTGTGGTAACTGCAGTGATAATTAGTAATACAATTACCGAATTAATTAAAGTAGATACCTGTACACCTGCATTTATTTTAAATATCATATCCAATAAAAGTTTGGTCAATGCCCAGCCACCATAACAGCCTAGTAAAGCCGCAACGATGAAGATCCAAAAATATCCTTTGTTCACTAAAATCAGTATTTGCCGGGTGTTTGCACCCACTACTTTCCGCAAAGCAATCTCCCTCATCTTCTTTACTACAGTTAATGACACTAATGCAAATAAACCTGTAGCCGTAAGCAAAATAGACACAATGGCAAACCAGGAAAATATCTTTGCAATACTGCCGGTAACCCTGTATCCTTCCGCAGTAACTTCATTTTGATAAAAGCCATTAAATGGTTTGGTAGGAAAAAGTTTTTTCCAGGCAAGTTTTGTACTTTCAAATACAGTAGTCAGGTTTGCCGGGCTGGCCTGTATAATAAGGCAGTGAAATTTATCTTCCTTTACAAGTCTCATGGCCACCGGTTCCGTGGGCTCAAACAGGCTGTTGGAATGGAAATCTTTTAGTACACCAACCACAGAACAGGTAACAGTATCAATATGTATTTGCTTACCCAATGCTTCCCCATCTTTCCAGCCGTAAATGGCAGCCATTTTTTGAGTGATAAGAACGGCATTAAGATAATCAGATTCCATGTTGTCATCAAAAGCCCTGCCGGCGGTTGTCTTCAGGTTCATGGTACTTATATACCCTTTGCCTACCTCCATTAAATTTGTTTCTTTTTTTATACCTTCCGCTTCAGCTACCGCCTTGCGGTGTTCAAAGCCTATACGGTGCCTGGTGCCGGCAATTGATATTATCTGCGGGTTTACCGACAGTTCATTTTTTAAGGCTTTAAAAGTATTGGCATCATTTATATATACACCCATTGTGTTATCTAATCTGTATCCAAAATCATACGTCTTTTGAAACTCACCATTTCTTGCAAAACTAATACCGGCAATAACAGTAATGATTGAAATACATAATTGCAAACCAAGCATCAGCCGTGAAAATAAATTAGAACCACCAAATTTTACATTACCCCTGAAAATACTGGAAGGACTGAACCTGCTGATATAAAACGCAGGATAAGCACCGGCAAGTAATGTTGCTGATATTAATGTTACCACTAAAAAAATAATCAGTTTTATATCATGAAAATAATCAGCATGCACATCAACATACACAAACATTTTATTAAATGCAGGGAGCCACCATAAATTCAACAATATGGATAAGGCAATTGCTGCAAGTACAATAATGGCACATTCAAGCAGCATTTGCTTTATCAGTTGGGCGTGGGTGCTACCCATTACTTTACGCATGCCAATCTCTTTTAGTCTTCTATTGGCACGGGCTACCGTAGTGTTTGAAAAATTTAAACAGGCCGAAAGCAATACCAGGAAAGCGAGAACCAGGGGGCCGAAAGTCGCCGCATCATCAGGCCGTGGGTACAAAGCATTTGAATCGATAACATCAATTAGTACAGCATTTTCTTTTAACGTTATTAATTTAAAACCCGATACTTTCCAATCTTCCCTGGCTTTGTTTTGGAGGGGCAGGTATTTGTCAAAGGCCTTTGCCATCCGTTTTGCATCTGCAGGATTGGGAATTTTAAAGAATGCTGCATCCATCAACCATGACCAGTCGCCGCCATCAATTTTGCTACCATCAGGTTTAAGCAGGTTATCAAAATTTGTAAGGAAGTCAAATCTTATTGTGGAGTTAGCAGGCATATTTTTCAACACGCCTTTAATGGTAAGAGGTTTTGCATAAGTTTCCCACGCATAGAAAATTAATATTTTACCCACTGCATCCTGGTTGCCAAAATATTTTTTTGCTATCTCTTCTGTTATCAATACACCGCTCCTGTCTTTAATATCATTATTACCGGATACTATCGGAAAATTAAACAGGTCGAAAAAAGATGGATCGGTAAAATTCACCTGTTCTGAAAACGGTTCGCCTGTTGGCGATTTTACATTCATCCCGTTTGAATTGAACCGTGCAGTTGCTTTGATACCCGGGAAATCATTTTGTGCAGCTTCCAGTAATGCCATCGGGAATATTCCTTTCACTTTTTCTCCGCCTGCTTTGTAGGTCAATGCCCGGTACACATTATCCCTGTCTTTATGAAAGTCATCAAAACTAAAGGAGAACCGGTAAGTTTGATAACCCCACACCATTGCTGCGATACCAATAGCAAGCCCGGCGATATTAATAATTGTATAGCCTTTGTACCGCCATAAATTGCGAAATACTATTTTTAAATAATTGTACAGCATGGTCGTGTTTGTTTAAATTTTTAAGATATACCCTTACCTCAACATTATATTCCTACTCATCACAGGTTTTATTTTGGTGGCACTTTACATTTTGAAAGCTGCCGGAATTTTATTCTGTTCGCAAAGACTTGACCGGGTTAGCCCGGGCGGCATTTATAGTTTGAGAACAGATTGTTACCAACCCTAATAATGCAATTATTAATACGGCAACAATTATTAATACCGGCATTGAATTTATTTTATAGGCAAAATTCTGTAAGATGAGATTGCCGGATAAATAACTTAGCGGAATTCCAATTATAAGCCCAATTGCGATGAGCTTACTAAAGGAGCGGCTTAATAGTAACGTTATTGTTTTTACATCTGCACCCATCACTTTTCGTACACTTATTTCTTTTAAACG
>JBDUCK010000322.1:0-3992 GCA_040003485.1 Ferruginibacter sp.
CGTCATGCCTAATAATTTTATTTGCTCTGCAATCATATTTACAAATTGCTGACGAAGCTCATCATTTGTTTTGCGTTTTATTTTCCATTTCATGCTTTGATCGTTATTGGTGCTTTCGCTGTCCTTTGGGCCAAACATCATCAGGCTGGGCCACCACCAACGGTTGATGGCATCCTGGCACATGGCTTTTTGTTCATCCGTTCCTTTTGATAAAATCAATAAAGTTTCAAAACCCTGGCGCTGATGAAAACTTTCTTCTTTGCATATACGCACATTGGCCCTGGCATAAGGCCCGTAAGAAGTACGGCAAAGCATCACCTGGTTTAAGATAGCGGCGCCATCTACCAACCAGCCTACTGCACCCATATCAGCCCAGGTGAGTGTAGGATAATTAAATATGGAAGAATATTTTGCCTTACCACTATTCAGGTCGTCTATCATCTGCTCCCGGCTACTCCCTAGTGTTTCTGCTGCTGAATATAAATAAAGCCCGTGCCCTGCTTCGTCCTGCACTTTGGCAATAAGAATTGCTTTTCTCTTTAAAGTCGGTGCCCGGCTTATCCAGTTTCCTTCAGGCAGCATGCCTACAATTTCGCTATGAGCATGCTGGCTTATCTGCCGGATATTTGTTTTGCGATAAGCATCAGGCATCCAGTCTTTGGGCTCAATTTTTATTTCTTTGTCTACTTTATCCTGGAATGATTTTTCTAAATCGTGTAATGACATGGCAAATATTTAGAGGGCAAAAGTACAGAAAAAACTAACAAGTGTTAGTTAAAATTATTGACCATGAACCGTGGTGGAGGAGAGGCTTTATACCCAATTATTCTTATGTGCCAGGCTGATGATCTGTGCCTTACTGTTGACGTGCAACTTTTGATAAATGTTGGCAATATGCTTGCGGATGGTGAGCACGCTTATGTCTAAAATACCGGCAATACGTTTTGCATCGTAGCCATTGATGGTGTGTAACAGAATTTCTTTTTCCCGTTCGGTAACTAACGTATCCAGCAATTCGGGTTCGGTATTTTTTGTTGCCGTTTGAAACGCTGATTTGCTTAGCAACTGTAAAGCTTTACGTGCAATGGCCGGGCTCATAGGGGCACCACCGTTTTCTATCACATTGGTAATGGCATTGTGCAGGCTGATGGCACTTTCATCTTTTAGTAAATAACAATTTGCCCCTGCTTTTATCGCTTCAAAAATCTTATCATCATCGTCAAAAACGGTAAGTACTATAAAATATATTTCAGAATATAAAGAACGGGCAATGCTGATGGTTTGCACGCCATCCATCTCAGGCATTTCAAGGTCCATAAAAATCACCTGTGGCATTTTTTCAAGAGGTAAACCTTTTAATTGTTCCAGGCAATCATTTCCATTTACGGCAATAAAGCAAAGCTCCAGGTCCTCAAACTGTTTTATTTTATCAGCGACGCTGCTTCGGTTCACCGCTTTGTCATCTACCAATCCTATCCGTATTTCTTTGCTCATAGCTTTATTTCATTATACAAAGTGATGTTTTTTTAATTTTAAAAAAATACTTAGTTTGTAGTAGCAGGCTGCAAGAACACCGTAGTCCCTTTATCAGGTTCTGAAAATATGTTTAACTGAAAACCTGCTTCCGCTGCTCTTTCCTTCATATTCAATAAACCATTTCCTCCTGTAAAATTTTGTGTATCGCCAATTCCTTTACCATCATCTTCAATTTTTATAAGGATGTTTTCCTTACTGGATAAATTAATAATGATATTAGCAGCATTACTGTGTTTTAAAGCATTATGTATGGCTTCCTGCATAATGCGGAATAAATTAAGTGCATTTTGAGAGCTTATCCGAACATCATTTTCTATTTCTTCGGTAATATGAAACTGGATATGATGATAAGAGGGTTGTAATTTATTGAGGTAATTTTTTATCCGGTCGCTGATGCCCGTGATAGTAATGGTTTCTTTATTTAAAACCCAGATGGTATCTCTTAAAGAGTTAATAATTTCCAAAGAATGTTGCTGCAGGTTTTGGAGAGATGCAGTATTTTTTTCTAAACCATTATCAGTAATTTTTTCCACATCGGCCCGTATAGCTGAGGCATAGGCACCAATATTATCATGCAGGTCGGCAGCAATACGCTTCCGTTCATGTTCTTCGGCTTTGGTAACAGCCCGGGCCCCCAGGTATTTTTCCTCTTCCAGTAACAATTTGTTCTTCAGCTTTTGTTTTCTGCGGTAAGCATTAAAAAGTAGCCTGGCTATTAAAAGTACAAGCACCAATAATCCCATTGAACCAAATAAAAGGTAATTTTTTTTTACCAGCGCTAATTTTTGTTGGACAATAATATTTGCATTTTTTTCTGTCTCATATTTGGTCTGCATTTCTGCAACAGATTGCGCAGAATTTTTCAGGTATACAGAATCTTTGAGCTTAATAATATTTTCCAGCACTTCCGCATACCTGGCGGTATTACCCATGACCTTGTAGTTTTCGGCGAGGCTGCTGTAAAGAAACAAAAGCTTGGTATCGATCTTATATTGCATTGCAATGGCAATGCCTTCATTGCAAATGGCAATACCTTTTTCGGGCTGGCCGTTATTGGCGTAATAAAGGCCTAACTGGGCCATATCCGAAACAATATAAAAGGGATCTCCGATCAGTTTTCTTATTTCCACTACTTCTTTTAAAGGAGCTTCTGCAAATTTTGCCTGCCCCGATCTAACTAGTAACTGGGCCCGTATGGCTAAGGAATTGGACAATGCAAAAAGATTCTCATGCTTCCTTGAATAATTGATTGCCTTGTTTATAAAATAAAAAGCTGAATCTGTTTTTCCGAGACCGTTATAATTGAGCGCCAGGTTGGCGAACAAGATGCCATATTTTTCCAATAATAAAGTATCGGATGTGGTTTGTAATGCTTTTAAATGCCACGATAATGATTCCTTTGTTTGCCCCATCTCCAGGTATGCCCAGCCAATCAATGTTTTTCCTTTTACCTGGAGTAACACATCATTATTTTTTTCTGCTGAATTTATTATCCGGTAACCCATATCAATTGCTTCTTTATACTTACTCTTTCGCATAAAACATCGCCCTTTCTGGTTAAAAAGATTGGCCTGTAATAAGGGGTCGTTTACTTTTCCGGATAATATGGCAAGACATCTGGAAGCAACTTCTAATGAAGAATCGATGAGCCCTTTTGTAGTAAGCGCACCTGACTGGTAATACATGGCCTGAACCTCGTCATGAAGGTTGTTTTGTGCAATAGCAATTCTCCTGGCGTTTTCTGCATACAGCATCAGGGTGTCAGGATGCACTGTATATCCTTGCTCGCATAATAAAAAAATGGTTTTTATTTTATATTCATCAGGTGCCAACCGTATATTTTTTTTTAGGGCATCAATGGTCCTGGTCTGCCCCATAATAAAAAGTACGGGCATTTGGAGCATGCACACGATCAATATGAACTTTCTTACTGTCATTCCGCTGATTAATTTTTTATTAAAAGTATTCACTAAATAATTCCTGCGCAAGGCTGTACTACAAATTAAGTATTGCACAAGGCATTATATCCACCCACTTTTACGTCACCAATTCCTTTACCCATTCTTTTGAAAGGCTGATTTATCCAACCCATACATCAAATAAATCATGATTAAGGCCGACCTTATATTGGTTACTATCATCATTTAATAGTAGTGTTTAGTGCCTGAAAACAATAATATCTAGTCTGGCAGGATACTGACCAGTTTTTATTTTTTATTACATGATAAAATAAAACCTTACAAAAAATGAAAAATTTTTACTTATTTATTTGCATGATGTTAACGATAGTTACTGTTAATGCACAGACATGGAATGGAAGTGTAAACACCGATTGGAACATTGCCGGCAACTGGACTGGAGGCGTGCCCCTTGCCGCAGGTAATGTTATCATCCCTATGGTGGTCACCAATAACCCTAAATTTTCCAGTAATGTTACCATCAATACCATTAACATG
>JBDUCK010000323.1:0-3985 GCA_040003485.1 Ferruginibacter sp.
TTTTCTAAAGAACATTGGAACTTTTCAATTTAATTACGACAAAATATTTTTACCCGGCTATAATAGAATGCTTATACCTGTTGATATGGGGCGTATGAGCTTTTACAAAATATTTTAGAACATACTTATAAAAAAAGAGATGAACAAGAATGCAAATATTTTTTCAATGATTCTAATAAAGTTAAAACCGGTATAAGCCAAAACAACAAAACTTGAAATGAAGAAAATTATTTTTTTTGCAACGATGGTTATAATTTTTAAAGCCACGGCCATTGCGCAGCTTACTATACAGGCCAATATCCCATCAATAGGTTTTATCCAGAAGGATCAATTGTGGAATATTTTGGTAGTGAACGGCTCGGCAGCAAATTATGATTGCAAATTAAATTTGGCCTTACGCGATAGAATTTCTGGTCAGGATGTATTAACCGCCACCACCGGCATATTTAAAATAGGAGTTGGCGCAGTCCAGTTAAATGTAAACAGTCTTAGTCCTATTCAATATAATTATCTGTCTCCGGGTATAGATGCAAGATTGCAGGGGTTAATACCTGTAGGTGCATATATGGCTTGCTTCACACTTTCTGAAGGTTCAGGTAAAGGAGATTTTGCAGAAAATTGTTTTCAATTTGATGTAGAACCGCTAAGCCCGCCGTTATTAGCATTCCCCACAGACAGCACCCAATCGGAAACAGAACCTAAGCAATTTGTTTGGATACCACCCACACCCGCGGGCATGTTTGAAAGATTGCATTATGAAATTTTAATTACACAAATAAATGAAGGGCAAGAAGCCGAAGAAGCCATTCAACAAAATCTTCCATTTTATAATGAGGGTAATTTAATAAATAATACGCTCAATTATGCTGGCAGCAACCTAAGTTTTGAAAAAGATAAATGGTATGCCTGGCAGGTAATAGCGAGAGATGACAATACTTATTCAGGCAAATCAGAAGCCTGGGTATTTAAGGTGGGGAATCCCTCCATTGTAAAAATGATAGTTAACCAGGCGCCTTTTTTAAAAATGAAAAAGAATAGTCCTGAAAAAGGAATAGCACCTAACGGAATTTTAAAGCTTTCTTATATGAATGAAACAGCCGACAGCCTTGCGTCAGTATATATTAACGAGATAAATGACGCCAAAAAAAGTACATCATTTACAATAGCCCTGCGCCCTGGCGAAAACCTAATTCAGTATGATGTAAGCAAAAAGCTCAGGCTTCAGGAGGGAAAGATATATAAAGCACAAATTACTAATTCGCGAAAAGAAGAATGGACAATGCTCTTTGAAATTCATAATTATAAAAACATACCTGATCCAAACAATCAATAAAAAAAATTTAAGCCAAAACTGAACTAAATCATTCTTTATGATTAATAGATTGTCTCAAAAATATCAAAGAGAAACCGCGCTCTCTTTAATATCTGTTTTTTTTATTGGCGGTTTGGTTGCATTTAAGGCAGAAGGGAAGTCCTATAAAAGCGCTGGTTTTACCGGCAGCTATTTACATAATAACATGCGTTCAGTTGCTTCTGCAATTCAAAAAAATAATACAAATCAAGTATTCCCTTTTCAATCAAACCACGATAGTCTTTTAACCGTTGAAGCTGATAAAAATAATTCCGGACTAAATAATATTAAACTTTCTCAAAGCACTCTTTCAGAAGCGCCGCCTATAGGCGGCCCCGGCCAACCGGAAATGAGTTCTTTTAAACCAGTTGGGTCAGATAATATGGTGTCTCCCTTCACCGGAGATTTCTCTTACAATATTCCGTTGCTGGATGTAGGCGGTTATCCTGTGAATATCTTTTATAACAGTGGCATTACTATGGACCAGGAAGCGAGTTGGGTAGGCCTGGGGTGGAATATAAATCCCGGTGCGGTTAACCGGAATATGCGGGGATTGCCGGATGATTTTGATGGCACTGACAGCATCATAAAAAGACAAAGTATACGGCCTGATCAAACATGGGGAGTAAGTGGAGGGCTGGGTTTAAAGTTTGCAGGATTTCCCATTATATCTTCAGGTATTGATGTAAGTCTTGGTATATCATTCAATAATAAGCTTGGCATAGCTACCGAGGCAGGAATACATCCATCTCTAAGCCTTTCCGCAAACAGCCGCGATGACAAAACAAGTGCACTTAGCTACGGTGCAACGGTTGGTGCTGCATTAAATTTAAACTCCCGCAATGGTGCCAGCCTTACCCCTTCCATCAGTTTCAATGCCACCAGGCAATCAGGCGATATAGGTACTATGGCGTCTATTGGTGCCAGTTATACTTATAGTTCACGGCTTGGTTTACAAGGCATGCATTTAAATGCCGGATTAAGCCAGTCTAAAAGAAATGCCTATGAAACTGTTAATAACAAAACAGGTGAAATTACCGAACATAGTGTAAGCTCCAATATTGGAACACTTAGCTCTGGGTTGTCTTTTGTATATCCCACGGTTGTGCCTTCTATAAGAAATATTTTTACAAGAAAAAGCTATAATCTTTCTTTTGCAGTAGGCTTTGAACAATTTGCCCTAAATCCACATGCAAGAATTGCCGGTTATTATATGCAAAGCAGAATCGCTGACGAAGATAAAGAGACTCATCATGCTGCTTACGGTTTTTTGCATTACCAGGAAGCAAATAAAGATTCGAAAGCTTTGCTCGATTTTAACAGGTTGAATGATGGCGTGTACACACCAAACAGCCCGGCCATTGCATTACCAATTTACACTTATGATATTTTTAGTATTACCGGCGAAGGCACCGGCGGCTCCTTCAGGGCTTATCGTGGAGATGTAGGCTATATGCGTGATGCAGAAGTGCAAACTAAAGATGACGCCGTTAGCTTAGGTTTGGATGTTGGCTTTGGAAATGTTATTCACGGCGGCGCGGAATTCAGTTATGCTTTTTCACCTAATACAGTAAGCGAATGGAAACAAAATAATACTGCTGCAGGCGCATTGAAATTTAAAAATAATGACAGCACCTTTCAGGCCGTGTACTTTAAAAACCCAGGCGAAAAAGCCATACCCGATATGGCTTTTCAAAATGCCATTGGCGGCGAAAATTTAGTACGGTTTAAAATGGCCAATATAAAATCAGGGACGCCCATGCTGCTACCATCAATAGTAAAATATGACGGCAATAAAAACCAGATAGGAGAACAAACATTAACTGCCACCAATACTATAAAAAGCAAACGCGATAAACGCACACAAATAATAACTTTTTTAACTGCCGAAGAGGCGGCAAGAATAGGATTTGATAGAAAAATTTATTCCTACGACACTAGCACCGCAAAAATCATTTTTAGCGCTGAATGTAATAAGGCAGGTATAGACTCAATAAGCAGAATTAATGTAAGCAATAGCGGCAGCCAGGCTGTACCTGATGCATCGCTCATTGATCTATATAGAAAACCGAATCATATTTCTGAGATAGATGTACTGGGCACTGACGGCCGAAAATATATCTATGGCCTGCCTGTATATAATACAAGACAGGTTGATGTATCTTTTTCAATTGATAATGGTGATAATGTAACGGGTAAAAGCACCTATACAAAAGATGTAGATGATAATACCGGTGACGATGATAATATTGGTAATACCAAAGGCAGGGATTGGTATGTACAGCAGGAGGAGACACCAGCGTACACACATTCATTTTTGCTTACCGAACTGGTATCTCCTAACTATGTAGATGTAACAGGTAATGGTATTTCAGAAGATGATATGGGTGATGCGGTTAAATTCAATTATTCAAAATTTAATAAAGGTTTTAAATGGCGTACACCTGCACGAGATGGAGTCGCAAACTTTAGCGAAGGATTAAAAACAGACGTTGGAGATGACAAGGCTCATTACATTTATGGAGAAAGAGAAATGTGGCTTTTGTATTCTATAGAATCTAAAAATATGATTGCCCGGTTTTATGTAAAAAATGACCGGAAAGATGGCAGGCAGGCTTTAGGGCAGCAGGGTGG
>JBDUCK010000065.1:0-13343 GCA_040003485.1 Ferruginibacter sp.
AGTTTTAGTACCGGCTCTTTTTACCTGGAGAATAAAGGCTTTACTGTATTTCTTAGTAATCCGGATGATCTGGCAAAACTGGGATCCTTTGTACATGGAGATGGTAATACTTCAACAACGCACAATGATAAAGGATCTAAAGGTACTTTTAAACAAGAAAAAAATTATAATGAACAGGTAAAAAAAGAGACATCATTTACCCTGCATTCATTTGCTTACAAAGTAGATTTTTTAGGCGCTTCTAAAAATCTTCGTCCCTTGCCAGATAAACCCCTGGAAACTTATAATAATTATTTTATAGGAAATGATAAAAGCAAGTGGGCAGGAGATTGCAAAATTTTTCAGGCGGTAACTTATGCTGATGTTTACCCTGGTATTGATGTACACTATTACAGTGATGCTGCCGGCCGCCTTAAATATGATTTTATAGTAAGGCCTGGAGGTAACCCAGGGGCAATCGCCATGCGATACGATGGTGTTTCTTCTATTGCCATTAAAGAAAGAGAATTAATTATAACAACACCAGTAGCTACTGTAAAGGAATTATATCCTTATAGTTATCAAACCAATATTAAAGGCGGGCGGCAGAATGTTGATTGTAAATATGTGGTAAGAGATAATGTCGTAAGCTTTAGTGTGAAAGATTATGATACCCGGCAAACATTAATAATAGATCCCTCAATAATTTTTTCCTCTTTTACAGGAAGTACCGCCGATAACTGGGGTTATACAGCCACGCCTGCGCCGGATGGCAGTTTCTACGCAGGGGGAATTGTATTTGCTACCGGCTACCCCGTTTCTCCCGGCGCTTATGATGTAACTTATGGCGGAGGAAGTAGCACAGGTTTTCCACCCGGATATGATATCGGGATTTTTAAATTTTCTGCCAATGGCACTGTAAAATTATATGCTACTTACCTGGGGGGCAGCGGCAATGAACAACCACATAGCATGATCGCTGATGCGCTGGGAAATTTAATTGTAGCCGGAAGAACAAATTCTTTAGATTATCCTTTAAAGAGAGGGGCTCCTGATGCGATCGGGCCCACCGGCAAGGAAGATATATTCATCACAAAATTTAATGCTAATGGCACAGCTTTAATAGGCTCAGTAAAAATTGGTGGCAGTGGAGATGATGGAGTAAATATCCGTACAAAAGATATAGTTGGTATGGGGGCCGAAAGCCTAAGACGCAATTATGGAGATGATGCCCGCAGCGAAGTTATTTTAGATGGCAGCAATAATATTATTCTTGTATCCTGCACCAGGGCCACAGCAATTAATGCTGATGATTTTCCTGTCAGGAATTCCGTTATTCAATCTTCTTTTGGAGGCGGGGAGCAGGATGGAGTTATTTTAAAATTTAATCCTGACTTATCAAATATTTTATTCAGTACTTATTTTGGAGGAGACGGAGACGATGCCTGTTTTGTAGGCAGCATAAATCCTGTTACCGGTAATTTATATGTTGGTG
Organism: Ferruginibacter sp.; assembly: GCA_040003485.1. Lineage (GTDB taxonomy): Bacteria > Bacteroidota > Bacteroidia > Chitinophagales > Chitinophagaceae > Ferruginibacter. Next base: position 1,475 of record JBDUCK010000065.1, read on the forward strand.
GTGCTACTGCCAGTGGTAATTTACCGGGGAATAATACCGGTGTTATCAGCAACACATTTGAAGGGGGGGCCGCCGATGGTTTTGTAACTGAACTAAGGCCAGATGGGTCTGCTCTCATTAAAACAACTTACCTCAGCGCAAACCGAATAAACAACGTAGCCAGTGTTGATATGGTCTATGGATTAAAATTTGATAAATTTGGTTTCCCGTATGTAATGGGAACTACAACCGGCAGTTGGCCTGTACTAAATGCAACTCAAAATAACCCGGGTTCAAAACAATTTATCAGTAAGCTACAGCCTGATCTTTCCGCTTATATTTATTCCACCGTTTTTGGCACCGTTTCGCCCCAGCCTAATATTTCGCCAATTGCTTTTCTGGTGGACAGGTGTGAAAATGTATATGTTTCTGGATGGGGAGGTGGCCTGAATAGTTTAGAAGGATATAGTACCGGCAACACTTTCGGTTTACCGGAAGTTAATCCATTGGCCGGAATACCTGCAGCAGATGGTGCAGATTTTTATTTCTACGTACTTGCAAAAAATGCCACAAGCCAGTTATTTGGTTCTCACTTTGGTCAGAATGGTGGCCTTGGAGATCATGTAGATGGAGGTACCAGCCGGTTTGATGCCAATGGTGTGATCTACCAGGCTATTTGCGCTAATTGCGGTGGCAATAATCAAAATCCTCCATCAAGGAATGTTACATATCCCACCACACCGGGGGTAGTAGCCCGTTTTAACGGGAGTGTTGGCTGCAATGAACTGGCACTTAAAATTGCAATGAACTTTGCCGGGGTCGGCTCGCAGGTACAGGCCTCTATCAATGCGGTAGTAAATGATACCAGTGGCTGTGTACCGCTAAATGTAGAATTTAAAGATGTGCTGCAGAAAGGAAAAAAATATTACTGGGATTTCGGCGATGGCAGAAAAGACACGACAATTTCTTCCATAGACTCTATAATTTACATTGTACCTGGCAGGTACCGGGTAATGTTGATAAGCGAAGACAGCATTACCTGTAACATACGGGATACATCTTATGTAAATATTAAAGCAGGTAGTAACAGAGCAGTACTGGCTTTTACGGCTATAAAAGGGACACCCTGTACCAGCCTGAGTTATATTTTTAGCAATACATCTGTTCCTACAATCGGCGCTTTTGGTCCTAAAAGTTTTGTGTGGGATTACGGTGATGGATCTGCCCTTGATACAGCGGGCTTAACACCACCAAGAGCACACACTTACCCAAGCCCCGGCACATATAATGTAAGGTTATATTTAATTGACACTGCATTTTGTAATTCGCCGGATTCTTTGCTATTAACCCTGCGTGTCAATCCATTGGTAAAAGCCATGTTTAATACACCTGCAGTTGGTTGTGCGCCTTACTTTGCAGTATTTGAAAACACTTCTTTAGCCGGCACAGATTTTAAATGGGAATTTGGAGACGGCACTTTCTCTACGCAGGATAATCCGACTCATCTTTATACTATTCCAAATATTTATAAAGTGAGGCTGATAGCCATTGATACAAGTACTTGCAACAAAATAGATACTTCCGCTTATTTCACAATAACAGTATTACCTAAACCTACCGCTTTATTTTCGTGGGCACCCAATCCGCCGCAGGCAAATGTACCCGTTCGCTTTACAAATTTGTCTTCCGGGGCTACAAGATATTTATGGGATTTTGGAGATGGAGAAACCTCCACAGATACAAATCCCGTGCATGAATACAACGATACTAAAACTTATACCGCAACACTGTTTGCTTTTAATTCAGGCAATTGCGCAGATACTTTTTCATTGCCTGTTGATGTGCTGATTAATCCCCTGCTGGATGTACCTAACGCATTTACACCGGCGCAGGGTGGTGTAAACAGCATAATATTTGTAAGAGGTTTTGGTATCACTAAAATGGCCTGGAGGATTTACAACCGTTGGGGGCAGGTAGTTTTTGAATCTTCAAACAAACGCAGCGGTTGGAACGGAACTTTTAAAGGAAAATTACAGCCAACAGATGTTTATACCTATACTTTGGAGGCAGAGTTCAGTGATGGAAAAAAGGAAAGAAAGACTGGGGATATAACTTTGTTGAGATAAAAAATAAAGGAGAAATACACCAATGATAAAATGTAAAAAAATAGCACTGTTCAACCTGTTGATGCTGGTATTTATTTTTACTAAAGCACAGGATCTTCACTTCTCGCAGTTTTTTAATTCGCCACTTACAACTAATCCTGCCAATACAGGGTTTATACCAGATGCAGATTACAGGCTGGGAGTTAATTACCGTAATCAATGGAGTAATATTTTAGCTGCACCTTATAAAACTATGAGTGCTTTTGGTGATGCACAATTATTCAGGGATAAGTTAGAAAACGGCTGGGTGGGTGTGGGAGCTGTAATATTAAGCGATGTTGCCGGCAGCGGCAGTTTAAGATCTACCAAAGTATATGCTTCGCTGGCATATCATCAAATGTTAGGTAACAGCAGTTTACTAAGTGGTGGTTTTAATGTAGGCTGGGCAAATAAAAGAATTGATCTTACCAATCTTAAATTTCCGAGTCAGTTTGATGGTAAGTTTTTTGACGGAGGTATTATCGATGGAAATTTCCCGGCGTTTGCAAATACAAATATTAGTTATTTAGATGTGCAGGTGGGGATGAACTATGCTTACTTTCCGCAGGAAAACGTTTACATTAATGCAGGATATTCTATACATCATGTCAACAGTCCGAGAGAAACATTTTTTAATAATCAGACCAGTGATGGCCTTATACCAATACGGCATATTGGTTTTGTAAATGCCATTTTAAAAGTAGACCCTAAAGTTATTATTAACCCGAATATTTATTTTACTACACAGGCAAAAGCTACCGAACTGGTTGGGGGCATAAATGCAAATTATAATCTTACCGAAGCCGGGGAAAAGCAATTAATCGGGGGCTTATATTATCGATACAAAGATGCCGTTATTCCTATCGTGGGATTGGTGGTAAATTCTTTAAAGTTCACCTTTAGTTATGATGCTACTACATCTTCTCTTAAAAATTATAATAACTACCGGGGAGCGGCAGAATTTTCCCTTATTAAAAATGGTTTTTATCCGGCAAACGTGGACAGGCAATCCCTATGCCCAAAATTTTAGTTTCAAATATCTGCCAACTCATGTTTTTATCCGATTTTCGCACAAATAAATTACATGTCTATTACTGTAGAAAAGAGAGATGATTTTTTAGATCAGCTCTCATTATTTAAAAACATTATTGGCGATGCATTTGTTTTTACAGATGAGGAAAGCCTGAATAATTATGCACATGATGAAACTGAAAATCTTCATTTTTTACCGGATATTGTAATAAAACCCCGTACCGCAGAAGAGCTAAGTGAGATAATGAAAATATGCAATGAATTTAGAATACCTGTTACACCAAGGGGCGCAGGTACAGGTCTCAGCGGAGGGGCATTACCACAATTTGGAGGCGTGTTGGTTTCTTTTGAACGCATGAACACTATTATAGAAATTGACGAAAGAAATCTACAGGTTACTACTGAGCCGGGCGTAATAACAGAAGTTTTACAGAATGCCGTAAAAGAGAAAGGGTTGTTTTATCCACCTGATCCCAGCAGCCGGGGCAGTTGTTTTATTGGCGGCAATATAGCAGAAAACAGCGGGGGGCCTAAAGCAGTAAAATATGGCGTGGTAAAAGATTATGTATTGAACCTACAGGTAGTTTTACCTAACGGAGAAATAATATGGACCGGTGCTAATGTACTGAAAAATTCTACGGGTTATAATCTCACACAATTGATGGTAGGCAGCGAAGGCACCCTTGGGCTGGTTACAAAAATTGTATTGAAGTTGTTGCCGCATCCTAAATATGACTTACTGATGCTGGTTCCTTTTGCCGACCTGGAAAAAGCAGGAGCAGCGGTAAGCGCCATTTTCCGGGCAGGTTTTACCCCCAGTGCATTGGAACTGGTAGAAATAGATGCACTGAAAATCGTTAGTAAATTTGTAGATAGTACAGCCGTTCCCGTTACGGATGAGGTAGCGGCCCATTTAATTATTGAAGTAGATGGCAATCATATCGAAACCCTGATGAGCGAAATGGAATCCATTGCAGGCCTGCTTGCAGAATATGATTGCGGAGAAATATTTTTTGCAGATGATGCGCAGCAAAAAGCAGAATTATGGAAACTTCGCCGCAGAGTAGCAGAAGCGGTAAAGCTGGCTGGATACACCATTGAAGAGGATACAGTAGTACCGAGGGCCAGCTTGCCGGCATTGATACGTGGTGTAAAAAAATTAGGCAAAGAATATGATTTTGATGTAGTATGTTATGGCCACGCCGGCGATGGTAACCTGCACATCCGCATAAAAAAAGAGGGAAGCATTTATAGTTTAAATAACCCGGAAGTAATTCCTGCATTAAAAGCATTATTCACCCTGGTAAAATCATTAGGAGGCACCATCAGCGGCGAACATGGTATTGGCCTTATACAAAAAGAATACATGGATATAGTATTTGAAGAAGCTAACCTGAATATTATGCGGCAAATAAAAAAAGCTTTTGACCCCAATAATATTCTTAACAGCGGAAAAATATTTGATTTGTAAATACCCTTAAAAAATAGAAAACTATGAAAAAGAGAATTGTTTTATTTTTTGCAATAAGTGCATTTGTCACTTTTCACACAAATGCACAGACGAAAGATGAAGAAGAAAGTAAAGGAGGGTTTAAAAAAGAAAACCTTTTTGTTGGTGGTAATGTTGCCTTAGGCTTTGGTTCCGGCACAACTTCATTTGGCCTTGGCCCTTATTTTGGCTACAGTATAAATAAATATATAGATGCCGCCATCAGCATTAATTATAATTATGTTTCCCAGCGTGATTATTATACACCCACAAAATACCGACAGTCAATAATCGGGCCTGGTGCCTTTGTCAGAATTTTTCCGGTAAAATTTTTATTTGCCCAGGCGCAGTTTGAGCAAAATTTTATTCAGCAAAAAATAATTTACGGTGGCGGTGTGCCCGATGATAAACAGCATGTAAATGTTTCCAGTTTTTTAATTGGTCCAGGCTATGCTTCTGGCAGGGGTGAGGGCAAATCATTTTATTATATTTCAGTATTATTTGATGTACTTAAAAAACCTAATTCGCCTTATGTAGATAATTATGGCAGAATAAACCCTATCATCCGTGCAGGTTTCAATATTGCACTGTTCCAGGGGAAAGGCAATAATAATTAAAGATATTGTAAAAGCTCTGCCGGGTCATTCAGCACCGTCATTTTTGTATCAGGATGATCATACAGAAAATTTTCATCATGCATCATTTTAATATGTGCAATAAGATGAGTATAAAAACCACCGGAGTTTAAAAAAAATATTTTTTTGCTGTGTATATTTAGCTGGTTCCAGGTAAGCATTTCAAATACTTCATCCATGGTGCCATAGCCCCCTGGCAATATAATTGCAGCATCACATTTTTCATATAACATTTGCTTTCGCAAATGCATGCTGTCTACTATATGAAGTTCTGTAAGGTTATGATGTACGTGTTCTTGTGCTCTCAATAATTCAGGTATAACACCGGTCACAGTTCCACCTTTTTCCAGCGTTGCATTGGCTACAGCAGCCATCAACCCTTTATTACCGCCACCGTAGATAACGTTGATATTTTTTTGGGCAAGTAAGTGTCCCAATTCTTTTGTTTGTTGTTCAAAAAGAGGATTGTTACCGGTTTTACTTCCGCAGAAAACAGCGATAGCTTGTATCTTCATAAAAGTTAAAAATTAATAAAAAGCAAAGACACAAAGTTTTTTTATATTTCCAATCTTATTTTTACGTAAATCAAAAATATGTCTCCATACGTTTTGCTTACTTTTGTAGTTGGTTATTTTCTCTTGTTGCTTTGCATTGCCTGGTATACCAGCAAAAACTCTGACAACGAATCTTTTTTTATTGGCAATAAAAATTCTAACTGGATGTTGGTTGCCTTTGGGATGATAGGTACGTCACTCTCGGGCGTAACATTTGTAAGTGTACCCGGTGCAGTTGGAAAAGAGTCATTTGCCTATTTTCAAATTGTTATTGGTTACTTTATCGGTTATCTGATTATTGCTTTTGTTTTGCTGCCATTGTATTATAAACTAAATCTAACAAGTATTTATAATTATTTAGGAGACCGCTTAGGAATAAAAAGTTATAAAACCGGGTCAGCCTTCTTTTTGTTAAGCCGTACATTGGGTGCTACTGCTCGTTTGTACCTTGTAGTAAAAATTTTACAGGATCTAATATTGTCCGATTTTGGTGTTCCTTTTTGGGCTACAACGCTTATCATTTTAGTGATGATATTAATTTATACTTATGAGGGCGGTGTAAAAACTATTGTGTTTACAGATACCCTTCAAACAAGCTTTATGTTGATCGGGTTGGTAGTTTGTATTGTTTATATTTTAAAAACGATGGATCTCAGTTTTGGCGAAGCCATCAGAGCCCTGGGAACACAGCAGGGCCAAAAGGGCGCTTATTCAAAAATATTTTTTACTGACCCGTCAGATAAACTATTTTTTGTAAAACAAATTTTAGCCGGCGCATTTATTACTATCACTATGACAGGTATGGATCAGGAGATGATGCAAAAAACAATCTCCGTAAAAAGATTAAAAGATTCTCAAAAAAATATGGTTACCCTTTCTTTAATTATGGTAGTGGTAATATTTATTTTTCTTTTTTTAGGTGGCTTATTGTACTTATATGCGGGGCAGCAAGGCGTAAAAACTACTGGTGATGATCTATTTCCGGACCTTGCATTAAACCATATGCCTTCAATTGTTTCTGTAATATTTGTAATTGGATTAATCTCAGCGCTCTTCCCTAGTGCTGATGGAGCTATTACTGCACTTACATCTTCATTTTGTATTGATATTTTGGGAATGAAACGCAGGCAGGATTGGTCTGAATCCAAAAAGAAAAAAATACGCCAGCGCACACACTTAACTGTTGCTTTTATTTTTTTATTATTTGTGATGGTTTTTCATTGGATAAACAATCAAAGCATGATCAACGTAATTTTAAAAATGGCAGCTTATACTTACGGGCCCTTATTAGGATTGTTTAGTTTTGGCATACTTACAAAGCGGTCAGTAAGAGATAATTTTGTGCCTGTAATTTGCATAGCCGCACCATTAACATGTTTGGCATTAGAATTTATTACACCTTATTTTATTGCAGGGTTTAAGTGGGGCCCGGAATTATTGGTTGTAAATGGTTTTTTAACTTATGCCGGCTTGTTAATGATTTCTAAAAAATTATCTGCTCAACAAATACAAGATGGAACTCATTAATGAAAAAGCAGAGAAGTATGTCGCAAAATATACCTCAGCACAGGATGATATACTTACGAAAATAGAAAAGGAAACATTAACATCTCACCCGCAGGCGCAAATGCTCAGCGGCCATGTGCAGGGAAGTGTTTTATCTATGCTTAGCCGTATGATAAAGCCGGTAAAAGTGCTGGAAATAGGCACTTTCACCGGGTTTAGCGCTTTATGCCTTGCAAAAGGGTTAGCAAAAGAAGGCATGCTTCATACCATTGAAATAAGAGAAGAAGATGCTGCCACTGCTGCTGCAAATTTTAAAAATGCACATGCAGAATCATTTATAAAAATGCATATTGGAGATGCCAGGAAAATTATTCCTTTACTGGAGGAAGTATGGGATCTCATATTTATTGATGCGGATAAGGTTAGCTATATTGACTATTACGAATTAACTTTGCCTTTTTTAAAAACCGGCGGCTATATGATTGCAGATAATGTTTTGTTTCACGGCCAGGTATTAGAACAGGAGATAAAAGGAAAAAATGCAAAAGCCATCCACGCATTTAATGAACATGTAGCTGCAGATACAAGAACAGAGCAGGTATTGCTAAGCGTTAGGGATGGGTTAATGTTAATCAGAAAATTGTAATAGATGAAAAAAATAGCATTTGCTATTATTGGTTTTACGGCAACGGTTGTAGCGCATGCACAAACGCTTACCGTGCAGCAGTATGTAGATAAGTATAAAGACCTGGCAATCGCCGAAATGAAACGTTCAGGAATCCCGGCATCTATTACATTGGCGCAAGGGATATTAGAAACCGAAAATGGCAACAGTGACCTGGTAAAAAGATCAAACAATCATTTTGGTATTAAATGCAAAAGTACCTGGACCGGCGAAAGTGTTACGCATACAGATGATGCGCCCAACGAGTGTTTCAGAAAATATCCTTCTGCTTTGGATAGTTATAAAGACCATAGCGATTATCTGAAAAATACCCCACGCTACGCTTCCCTGTTCCAGTTAAATGCTTCAGATTATAAAGGCTGGGCCTATGGTTTAAGAAGAGCAGGCTACGCCACCAATCCACGCTATCCAGAAATACTTATCCGGAACATAGAACAATACAACCTGCAGCAATATAATAGTGTATCTACTGATGATGCCACAGCTTTTGATGCAGGTAAATTTATTGATGAAAAAAAGGAGGAAAAGATTGTCGCAATGGCTACTGCATCCGCAGAACAGATTAAAAAAACCGAGAGCAACAATCCGCCAAAAAAGGTTCGCACTCTTTTTAATAGTTTAAAAGCAGTGTATGCACCGAAGCAAACTTCTTTATTGGCAATTGCCACTAACTATGATATTGATCTTGCTAAACTGCTCGAATATAATGATCTGAAAACTGATGGCTTAATTAAAACGAGCCAGTGGATTTACCTGGAAAAAAAACCAAAGCAAGGCAACCGTGATTTTTACATTGCAATACAAAATGAAACTTTATATGCTGTTTCGCAAAACAATGCAGTGCAGTTACAATATTTGATGAATTATAATCAAATGCAGGAAAATGAGATGATTAAAATTGGTAAAAAAATAAAGTTACGACCAAATCTTGCTACCGCCGAAAAGCCTGATGTAGAGGATGCGAATGTAAAAATTCACGAAGTGCAATTAAAAGAGGGCTTGTACAGCATTGCAAAAAAATACAATGTTACTGTAGAGGAAATAAAAGAATGGAATAATCTTGAGACCGGAGATTTAAAAGTGGGCCAGCAATTAATTATCTCTAAATAAAAAATATGTCTGTTATAAAGGTGAACAATAAAAAATTTCAGCCTTACCTAACCGTGGCGGAAATAGAGAAACAGATAAAAAGATTAGGTGAAGAAATAAACCGGGATTACATCGGGATGCGGCCACTGTTTATCGCAATTTTAAACGGCTCCTTTATGTTTGCTTCTGATCTGTTCAAGGAGCTTACTATAGATGCTGAAATATGTTTTATAAAACTGGCATCTTACAAAGGCACACGGAGTACAGGTAATGTTATTACGTCTATCGGGCTGGATGAATCGCTTAAGGAGCGGCACGTAATAATTATTGAGGATATTGTAGACACTGGCAAAACCCTAAACCAGTTTTTACCACAATTGCATGATCAAAGGCCTGCCTCTTTAAAAATAACAGCACTACTTCATAAGCCAGATGCACTTGAGTATCCGGTTAAGATAGATTATCTTGGTTTTAACGTTCCCAATAAATTTTTACTCGGCTATGGTTTGGACTTTGATGGCCTGGGCCGCAATTTGAAAGAAATTTACCAATTGATAGATGAATAAGTACAACATCATCAATATAAATACGTTCTTTCAAAGAAAATAACTATTTTACTAAATCGTTATTTGTTGAAAAAATATTTCATATACTGCTTACTACTTTTTTCCTCAGGCCCGTTGCTGGGCCAATATTATTTACGTGGGGATATTAAAGACGAAAAAAATCAACCTCTTTCAAATACTAAAATATTTGTTCATTCATCAAGAACTATTTTCTATTCCGGTGCTTATGGAAGCTTTGGGATAAATGTAAGCAAGCTTTATGACACGCTATCGCTTTCTCTCGATGGGTACGAACCCCAATTGCTGAGAGTAAAATCAGATCAGTGGCAAAATATTGTATTAAAGATTACTCCTTCAAATACAACTAAAAATAATCCCCGGCTTATTTCTGTTACTAAAAATCTAAAACAGACTTCTAAATTAAATTGGTTTATCAGCGATGAAACTTATTTTCAATTAGTAGAAAACGAGTTTGTTAAAACAGGAGATTATCCAAATACCGGCTTTTCCTTAAATGTAAATAAGGCTTCTTACAGTAATGTGCGACGATTTATAAACATGCAGAGCCCGGTACCGCCTGATGCCGTAAGGGTAGAAGAAATGGTCAATTATTTTAATCTTCATTACAGGGAACCAGACGCAGGCGATGTTTTCAGGATAGAATCTCAGCTTACTTCATGCCCGTGGAATACCGCCCGTCAATTACTTTTTTTAAATGTAAATGCAAAAAGGTTAAGCTTAGAAAAAGTGCCACCCGGCAACTTTGTTTTTTTAATTGATGTCTCAGGCAGCATGGATATGCCCAACCGCCTGCCACTTCTCAAAGCTGCTTTTCAACTATTTGTAAAAAACCTGCGGCCCATAGATACTGTTTCAATTGTAATGTATGGCGGCACTGTGGGGATATGGCTGCAACCTACTTCCGGCGCAGAAAAAGATAAAATATCAAAATCAATTGAAGAGCTGACTGCGTCAGGCGATACACCGGGAGAATCTGCTATAAGGGCTGCTTATACTCTGGCAGAAAGTACTTTTATTAAGGGGGGCAACAACCGGATTATTCTTGCCACGGATGGAGATTTTAATGTTGGTGAAACCTCAGAAAAATCTTTGGATGAATTAATAACAAAGGAGCGGCAAACTGGTGTATACCTTACCTGCCTGGGGGTGGGCATGGGAAATTTTAAAGACTCAAAATTGCAGACACTTGCAAAAAAAGGAAATGGCAACTATGCTTATATTGATGATATAAATGAAGCTGAAAAAGTGCTGGTAAAAGAACTTACCCAAACATTTTATGCTGTTGCTGATAATGTTTTTATGAATTTACAGTTTAATCCTGTTATGGTAGACCAGTACCGGCTTATCGGCTTTGATAATAGAAAAGATGCACTAAAGGATGGCTCCAGCGACCTGGAAGGAGGAGAAATAGGCAGTGGTAACAGCACGCTGGCCATTTTTGAAATTGTTCCTACACAACAAAATGTTCTGGCAAAAATAAATGCGCTGCAGGATAATATTGGCGAGGTAAATCTTCGTTACAATTGTGGGGATACCATTACAAAAAGATTACTGTTTAGTGTAAAAAATAATTACCAGCATATTGATAGTTCAGATCGGGAATTAAAATTTGCAGCAGCAGTTACCATGTTTGGGTTAAAGATAAAACAATCAAAATATGGCGATGATATAGCCTGGCCTCAAATAAAATTAATAGCGAATGCCAGTGCCGACAAAACCAATTACCTGCAGCAGGAATTTCTGCAGCAGATAGATAAAGCAGAAAAAATTTACGCTACCAGGAAAAAAAAGAAACGGGGAAAAGCTAAAAATGACGATGAATAAATAATCTACAAAAAAAGCCACTCGAAAAGAGTGGCAGTTTTTTATAAAGTCAAATTTTTATTATTTTACTTCTATAGCATCGCTCAGTTCAGCATCTACAAGAATGCGTCCGCAGTTTTCGCAAACCATCACTTTTTTACGCAGCTTTATTTCACTTTGCTTTTGTGGAGGTATAGCATGAAAACAGCCACCACAGCTATCTCTTTCCACCGGCACCACTGCCAGGCCATTACGATAATTTTTGCGTATGCGGTCATAGCTCATCAGCAATCTTTCATCTACATGGCTTCTTGCTGCAGTTGCATCTTTATTATAATGTTTTTCTTCTTTTTCTGTTTCGCTGAT
>JBDUCK010000324.1:0-3913 GCA_040003485.1 Ferruginibacter sp.
GCACCATATTAAATAAGGTTCCGCAGATAACGCTGTATTTCTGGATCATAAAAATATTATGCACTACAGTTGGCGAAACTGCCGCAGATTTTTTAAACGAAAAGCTGAACCTTGGACTCACCGGCACTTCCGTAGTAATGGGCCTGCTGCTTATTATTACCCTCTTCTTCCAATTCAGGCATAATAAATATGTGCCCGGGATTTATTGGCTGGCGGTAGTGTTGATCAGTATTGTGGGCACTTTAATTACAGATAACCTGACCGATAATTTAGGGGTATCACTGGAAATAACAACAATTGTTTTTGCCTTGGCATTGGCCATTACTTTTGCAATATGGTACGCAAGTGAGAAAACCCTTTCAGTACATACAATAAATACTACCCGCCGGGAAACTTTTTACTGGCTGGCTATTCTCTTCACTTTTGCTTTGGGAACTGCCGCCGGCGACCTGGTGGCAGAAAGTTTAAAACTTGGCTACCTGTTATCAGCGGGGATTTTTGCCGCATTGATCGCCCTTGTTTTTATTTGTTATAAAGTGTTCAAATTAAATGCGGTTCTTGCCTTCTGGCTGGCTTATATTTTAACCCGTCCCCTGGGCGCTTCTATTGGCGATTATCTTTCACAAGCTCATGCTGATGGCGGCTTAGGATTAGGGACAGTGGTTACCAGCGTTATCTTCCTGCTGGCCATTCTTGCTACGGTTATTTACCTGAGTAAAACAAAAAAAGATGTAATTAATGAAGCTGTGTGATACTAAAAAACAATATACATCCAGGCTTCATCTCTCAAAAAAAATAGAAATAAGTTTTCTTCAGCTTAAATTCTATACTTAATTCCTTAAAATATATTTTATACCATTTATATATTGTGAACCAATACCTGATTTCAGACTTCCCCTATACTCTGGCCGGTCAAAAGAAGAATACCAGGTAAAGCTGGCATTGCCGATGCTTTTTATCTTGCCCCTGAAAGCTACATCATCCAAAGAGGTATACCAGGTAAATGCGGTAGGTCCAACGCTTTTTAATTTTCCTTTCAGGGCATCATTATCATAAGAGGCATACCAGGTAACTTCTTGTCGTCCTATCATTTTTATATTACCTCTAAAGGCCTTATTATCGTATGCCTGGTAATAATCAAAGCTAATATTGCCAATACTTTTTAGCTTTCCTCTAAGCGCTTCATTATCGTAAGAAGCATACCAGCTAAGTAGATCTTTACCAATATATTTTAGTTTCCCTCTAAAAGAAGAATCGTCAATTGCAGCGTAGTATTCTGTTCTGCCTGCATAAGTGTCCAGTGCATCTCGGTAATTTTCTAATCCTGCTGCTACGTATTTATCATAGCCCCATTTGCTGATGTTTCCATCTTTAGAAAGATATACCGAGACATTATTATCAAGCCCTATCACAAACGTATTTACATCTCTACCAACAGTTATCATAGAAATATTTTGTGCCATTGCTGTTGTTGCCAGGCAACTTATCATTACGGATAAAAATATTTTCATGGCAAATAATTTATATTAGTAAAGTACTTAAAAAAAACCATTTATACTACCTGGTTGCTGCATTCTTTTAAGTTAATGAATAATCATAAGAATTTTCTAAATCATATTCCTGTGATGTTATCTCATGATGACCAGGACAAAAAACTACTTAAATTTTAAATTCACCGAAATGATATTTGAATTCATGCCTGTTGTCTTTTGGTAATGGCCATACCGGATCTCTAGTGCACTAAGATGCTGAATTTTAAATACTCCGTCAGGCGGCGCAATACGAAATCCGGCTCCATAAAAATTGCTGGTAAATTTAGAGAGATCATAATTGCTGGAATAGTAATTATCGGCGACGGAATGCTGTTGGTATGCCGCAAAATAATCTGCAGCAGTTTGCTGGTAAAAGCGATAAAAGGGAGTGACGGAAAAAAACGGGGTAAGTTTTACAACTGTTTCCAACTGTAAGGCATTGGAGCTGATGCCCCAGTTATCATGATAATTACGATACCAGGTTCTTAATATAAATTTATCACTGATAAAATAGTTGGCTCGTACGCCTAAGGGAATCTTAAGCCTGGAAGATGGCAGGGTTTCCACCTGCACAGTATTATCATTAAAATATACCCGGTGAAAGGGGAGGCCAAGATACCCTTGCTGCGATACTATTTCGCCATCGAAAGAAACCTGCAACCGCTGATTAATGATCTGCGACCAGCCAAGACTTGCGCTGAATGTATTACGGCTGGTAGTAGCATAATTACGGTTCCTGTCTCCTCCACTATTCCCCGTTCTTAATTCTATGGGGTAAATAAGGGATACCTGGTCAATATACGCCTGTACTTTGGCAGAAAATTCGCCACTTTTATTATTTGTCTTTTTTGAAAAATTTAAATTTGCACCGATTGATTGATAATCAAATTCTTTGGAAAAAGATATACCTGCGCCCACGCTTGTTCCTTTTTTTTCATTCTCCATTGTCCATCCCAGGGACGGATAAAACCTTGTATCAGCATGTGACGCAGAAGAAATTGTTGAAGGATCAATTTTATCTGATGAGGCAGAAGTATAATGATCTACACCGAGTTCGCCAATAAAAATATGTTTGCGGTTTCGCTTATCATAGCGGCTGAATTTAACGTCGATGGTGTTGGAAATATCGCTAAGTTTTTCCGACCCGATACCCCCAGTAACAGCAGCATTATTCCCATCCTGGCTGTAATAACTGGAGACAAGATTGGCTTCTTCAAAACTTAATTTCCGGGATTTATAAACGGTATCTGCTTTAACGCTGGTTTGGGAAAATGCTGCCAGTATGCTGATGTACATCCCGATAACGGAGAGAAATAATTTCTTCATGATTACCTTAAATGAATATTGATTTTATTTAATTACAACCGCAACCGCCACCAGTTTTACCGCCATTAGCGCCGGAAGCTCCTTCCCGGTAGGATTGAAAATTAAGTTCTGTTTTTTCTACTTTACGGGTGGAGAGCGTCATCTCTGCATCATTCAGTTTATTTTTTTGATATTCCTTCACGGTAGTACAGGATGAAAAAAATAAGGCTGCAGCCAGCAAAAAAGCTAACCCACACACGGGCTTTGGATAATTGATCAGGTTCATTTAAGATGTATATTTTTAGAGCTGTAAATAATATCGTTATCATCAATTATAATGCAGGCCAGTCCCTTTACCTGGTTAATCATATCCAGTCCAACTTTTGCGCCCATTATCATCACAGGCGTCGCCATTGCATCAGCTAGTTCGGCATTTTGTGAAATTATAGTCACACTTTTAATGCCTGTTACAGGCAACCCGGTTTTTGGATCAATAGTATGTGAATATTTTTTGCCATCAATCATCACGAACTTTTCATAATTGCCCGAAGTGGCAATAGAAGTATTGGTGATATCAAAATGAGAAAAGGCCTGGCGGGCAGCATTCGGATCGGCAATGCCAATCGTCCATGGTTTGCCGTTAGGTTGGTAGCCCCAGGCAGTAAGATCTCCTGCTGCATTTACAATGCCGCTTTTTATACCTTTTTTAATTAAAAGATTCTTTGCTTTTTCTGCTGCATATCCTTTACCAATTCCGCCAAAACCAATACGCATTCCTTTTTCTTTTAGCAATACAGTATTGTCATTTTCATTTAGTATTATGTTGCGGTAATTGATCAGTTTTACCAGCTGTTTTGCAACTTGTATATCGGGCAGGCTGGCCATTGTTTTATCAAAATTCCAAAGTTTTTTATCTATAGAGCCATAAGTAATATCGAAAGCGCCTTGTGTAATTTCTGATATCTTTATAGAACGCTGAATCAAACCAAAAACTTCTTTGTCCACTGCAACAGGTGCAACACCAGCATGGCGGTTCACCAGGTTCGTTTGACTATCTTCATCAAAAGTGGTCAGTA
>JBDUCK010000325.1:0-3905 GCA_040003485.1 Ferruginibacter sp.
AAACAACGATGCTGACAACAACCGACATATTAAAAAAGGTTAGAGAGCTTGAAATTAAAAGCAAAAAAATAACCACTCATCTTTTTACAGGAGAGTATCATTCTGCTTTTAAAGGAAAGGGTATGAGTTTTAGGGAAGTAAGAGAATATACTGCCGGCGATGATGTGAGGTTTATCGACTGGAATGTAAGTGCCAGGTTTTCCAATACTTTTACTAAATTATTTGAAGAGGAGAGAGAACTTACTTTAATGTTATTGGTAGATACAAGCACTAGTAATTTATTTGGCACCGTTGGAAAAAGAAAAAAAGATTTAATAACGGAGATGGCGGCTGTGCTGGCTTTTAGTGCAGTAAGTAACAATGATAAAGTAGGCGTTATTTTTTTCAGCGATAAAATTGAAAAATATATACCTCCAAAAAAAGGCAGGCCGCATGCGTTATATATTGTAAGGGAATTGCTTACGGTAGAACCCCGTACCAAGGGTACAAATCTTGATGCTGCCATCAGGTATTTCAACAATACAACCCGCCAAAAAAGTATTGCATTTTTGCTAAGCGACTTTTTAGATACAGGGTATAATAATGACTTAAAAGTTATAGGTAAAAAGCATGATGTTATAGGATTGAAAGTATATGATAAAATGGATATGCAGTTACCCGATGCAGGTTTACTGCAACTGGAAGATGCTGAAACGGGTACTATAAAATGGGTGGATAGTGGCAGCGCTTTAGTAAGGCATAATTACCAGCAGCATTTTTTTAAGCAAACAGAAGACAGCAAAAAATATTTTCGGCAGGCTGGCGCAGACCTTTTACATATACGTACTGATGAGGATTATGTAAAAATTTTACAGAAGTTTTTTTTAAAAAGAAAATAGTATTAGATAACTGATAATGGTAAGCAGAAAATTAAGACAAGCATTTTTTGGGATAGCTATATGGGCTTGTTTTTCTTTGTGTGCTCAATGCAGTTTTGCTCAAAGTTTACAAACAAGTATTAATAAAAAAAGCATTTTAATTGGGGAGCAGATAAAATACGATCTCATTTTTACTTTACCCACCCAGGATTACACCATTGAATTTAACCTGCCGGATTCCTTTCCGCATTTTGATATTATAAGTAAAATAAAATCAGATTCTGTTGATTTAAAAGGCCACTATCTTGTTTTGCAAAGATTAGTCCTTACCAGTTTTGATTCCGGCAAATGGCCTATTATTTCTTTCCCCATTAAAATAAAAAATGCTGCTTCGGACTATACTCTCAATTCCGATTCTATTACAATAGATGTTGGTTATGCCCCTGCGGATACAAGTGGGCAGCTACGGGACATAAAGCCCGTGATGGAAGTTTTTGTGATAGACAATACCTGGATATATAGCATCATAGCTGCCGTAATTGGATTAATATTACTTTACTTTATTTACCGGTATTTTAAACGCAGGGCTAAAAAAGATAAGCCTGTTTTCAAATCTTCACTTTCGCCTTTTGATGAAGCCATGCAATCATTAAAAAAATTAAAAAGCTATAATTTATCTATTGCTGCTGAGGTAAAAGAATATCACAGCGCTTTGGCAGAAATATTTAAAAAATACTACAGCAGAAAAGATCAGCGGAATTTATTAAATAAAACTACAAGTGATATTTTACTAAAGCTTAAAGAAAACCAGGCAGATGTTATTATCCCTTCGGTTGCAGAAGCGCTTCGCTGCAGTGATGCTGTAAAGTTTGCAAAATACCTGCCGCCAGTTGGAGAAAGTGAAAAAAGCCTGGAGCAAATAAAAAATGCAATTGAGCTGATGGAAAAAAGCCAGTCGCCAAAAAATGCATAAACTGCATTTTAATATACCCTTTGGTAAAAGATGAACAGAGGCCTGGAGTACAAGAGTGCGACGCCGATGAAGGAAAATTGAAACACAAAAGCTGGGTACAAGAAAATAAAACCGCACCTTTCAAAAAAAATGAAATACGCATAAAAAAATAACATCATTGCTATTTGATTATTTCCATAATATTGAATTTACACAACCTTATTTTTTTGGGTTGCTATTGCTGTTGCCGTTTTTAATAGGCTGGTATATAAAAACAAACAGCACCCGTACGGCTTCTATTGCAATATCTACCGCCGCTGCAGAAGGGCTGGGCTCCTGGAAAAGTTCTTTCAGGCATTTACCTTTTATCTGCAGAATAATTTGCCTGGCAGCAATTATTACTGCGCTGGCAAAGCCTCAAACTCGTGATGAACAGCAGCGTGCCGAAGGAGAGGGCATAGATATTATTTTATGTATAGATGTAAGCGGTAGCATGACGGCCCAAGACTTTACCCCTAACCGGCTGGAAGCTGCTAAAGCCGTTGCAATTGATTTCGTAAATAAAAGACTTACCGACAGGATTGGAGTTGTTATTTTTTCGGGCGAGAGTTTTACACAATGCCCGCTTACTACAGATCATGGCGTATTGGTTTCGGCCATTCAGAATATCCGGAATGGTTTATTGGAAGATGGAACCGCTATTGGTTCCGGGCTTGGTACAAGTGTGGACAGGCTGCGTAGCAGTAAATCTAAAAGTAAGATTGTAGTGTTGCTCACTGATGGCATAAACAACGGCGGTTTAATAGATCCTAACACGGCAAAAGAAATTGCAAAAGCATTTGGCGTAAAAGTTTACACCATCGGCGTAGGCACCGAAGGGTTAGCACAGCAACCGGTAAACACACCGCTTGGTGTGGTGATGCAAAGTGAAAAAGTTTCTATCGATGAAAAACTGTTAAATGAAATTGCCAATGAAACCGGCGGTAAATATTTCCGGGCAAAAGACAACGAATCGCTGGCAAGTATTTATAAAACTATTGATGTGCTGGAAAAATCAAAAGTAGAAATTACCAATACCATCCGATACCAGGATAAGTTTTATCCCTTTATTATGATCGCTATCTTTTTTTTATTGATAGAATTTATTTTACGGTATATCGTGTTTAGAAAATTTCCATAAAAGTATCTGAAGCCAATTTTTTTTCACCCTATGGTTCTCAGTAAAGTTTTGGTCTTTAAAGCCCGATCCGTAACTCATAAACCCCACTAAACCTAAACTCCTAAACTCTCAATTCCTATCCCGTAACTTTACAACCTATGCAGGCACTCGTTTATAAATCTACAGGCAGTTGGTACCAGGTAAAAAACCAGGCCGGGCAAAGTTTTAGCGCACGGATAAAAGGAAAATTTAAGATAGATGGAATTACCTCCACAAACCCTATAGCTGTAGGCGATTTGGTAGAAATAGAAAATGAAGGTGAAGAAGAAAGTACGGTAATAAAAGAAATTTACGAACGCAGAAATTATATCAACCGTGTATCGCCACACAATAAAAACCAGCATCATATTGTAGCCGCCAACCTTGACCAGTCCTTGCTGTTTGCTACCTTAAAGGATCCTAAGACTTCCCTGGGTTTTATCGATCGT
The DNA here is from genome assembly GCA_040003485.1 of Ferruginibacter sp. Lineage (GTDB taxonomy): Bacteria > Bacteroidota > Bacteroidia > Chitinophagales > Chitinophagaceae > Ferruginibacter. The sequence goes on from JBDUCK010000325.1 coordinate 3,457, forward strand.
TTTTTGGTAATATCAGAAGCCTATCGTGTACCGGCTATCGTAGTTTTTAATAAAGCAGATTTATATAAAAGTAAAGAGCAGGAAAAATTTGAATTGATAAAAGAAATTTATGAACCTATCGGTTATAAAATAATGCTGATGAGCATAGAAAAAAAGGAGGGTGTAGAAGAAGTAAAAGAATTCTTAAAAGATAAAACTACTTTGCTTAGTGGGCATTCCGGCGTAGGAAAATCTACTTTTATTAATTATATTTTTCCGCACCTGTCACTAAAAACGCAGGATGTAAGCGGTTGGAGCGGCAAAGGGCTTCACACAACTACGTTTGCAGAAATGTTTGATCTTCCGCCGGACGGCAAAGGAAAAATAATTGATACACCGGGGATAAGAGAAATGGGCCTGGTAGATATTTCGAAAAACGAGCTGGCTCATTATTTTCCCGAAATGAAAGC
>JBDUCK010000326.1:0-3893 GCA_040003485.1 Ferruginibacter sp.
CACTAAAATATGAATTAGCGCCTTCGGTAAATGAAATGTTTCCCCACATATTTGGCCCTATTAATATAGATGCCGTTATTAAAACAACCGACCCATGATAAGCTGGGATGACTTTGAAAAAATAGACATGCGTGCCGGGACTATCATTGAGGTAAATGATTTTGCAAAAGCAAAAAAACCTTCCTATCAATTAAGGATAGATTTTGGATCACTCGGAATAAAAAATTCATCGGCACAAATAACTGCGCTTTACAGCAAAGAAGAATTGCTGGGCCGCCAGGTAATTGCAGTGATCAATTTTCCACCAAAACAAATAGCAAACTTCTTCAGCGAATGCCTGGTACTCGGTATATATAATGCAAACAATGATGTCGTACTGTTACAGCCCTCTTTCCCAATCAGCAATGGCGATAAGGTTGGTTAAGGCCGAGCCGGCTAATACAATAGTTTTTATCCTACTTTGTATTTTATTTTTTTAACCAGCATCATAGCTTTGGGCATCATCGTGGAGTTTATCCTGAGATACGAAGGATCACTCACTTATACTCTCTGTCCTTAATTCACCAGGTGGCAGGTTTGTAAAATAACAAATACATCTGTCAACACCAGTCAATAGCAAATGATCATTTTTTTGTAATTTTAGTCATGGCGGTTGATGAAACAATTTATTACAACAGTCCCGTTGGCACATTGCGGCTAAAAAATTCCGGGCCTTTCATTTGCGAACTTTCCTTTGTAAAAACAGTAAAGCATAATAAAATAGCTGAAACCAACATAGCATTTACTCAGGCATCTTCTCCCATTATAAAAAAATGTATTGGCCAGTTGGATGATTATTTTTCTGGCAAAAATCTCTGCTTTAATCTTCAACTGTCTCAGCCGGGGACAGGCTTTCAGCAGACCGTGTGGTCTGCCTTGCTGCATATTCCGGAAGGTAAAACGCTCAGTTATTTACAACTGAGTAAAAATATCGGCAATTCAAAAGCTATCCGTGCCGTGGGCACAGCCAACGGAAAAAATAATATTGCCATTATTGTACCCTGCCACCGGGTAATTGGCAGCAATGGAACCCTGGTTGGCTATGGGGGTGATCTTTGGAGAAAGCGATGGCTGCTGGCTCATGAAGCAAAATACTGTAGCGGCGTACAGACGCTGTTTTAATATTTACCACATCATTTTTTTTCATCTCTATTTACGGCACACAAAATGCAATTGCAATATTACCACCTAAAATAATTTTATGTTTCAATTATCATCAAGCCTAAAATATTATTCACTTGTCTGCCTGCTGTGTTTCAATATAAGTTTTGTAGCCTGCAGTAACAGCAAAGAAAACAACCAGTCAAAAACAGAAAATAAAAATCCTGACGATTTATTTGTAAAATACAGTCTTGATAAAATAAAATTGCCGCCGGGTTTCCAGATAAGCGTTTATGCAGAAGTACCCAATGCAAGAAGTATGGCACTCTCGCCATCCGGGATAATATACGTTGGCAATCGCAGTGGTGATAAAGTATTTGCCGTTGCCGATGAAAACAAAGATGGTAAAGCTGATAAAGTTTATACCATTGCTTCGGGATTGAATTCTCCAAATGGTGTAGCATTTAAAGATGGTAATTTGTACATAGCCGCTGTTTCTAAAATTTTAAGATTAGATAATATTGAAGCGCACCTGGCTGCCCCGCCAAAACCTATAGTTGTATATGATAAGTATCCTAAAGACGACCAGCATGGCTGGAAGTTCATTGCCTTTGGCCCTGACGGAAAATTATATGTTCCGGTGGGTGCACCATGCAATATCTGCGATAATAAAAATCCGGTTTATGCTTCTATTACAAGAATAAATGCTGATGGCACGGGTATGGAAATTTTTTCCCGGGGCATTCGCAATAGCGTGGGGTTTGCCTGGCAACCTGATACTAAAAATTTATGGTTTACAGAAAACGGCAGAGATAATATGGGGAACGATACACCTGGCGATGAGCTGAATACCGCACCCACAGCAGGTTTACACTTTGGTTATCCTTATTGCCACCAGGGTAATATTTTAGATCCGGAATTTGGGAAGGGAAAAAACTGTGCAGATTATACAGCGCCGGTACAAATTCTGGACCCACATGTTGCGGCGCTGGGTATGCGGTTTTATACCGGCAGTATGTTTGACAGCAGTTATACCAACCAGGTATTTATTGCAGAGCATGGAAGCTGGAACCGCAGCACTCCTATCGGCTACCGGCTAACGTTAGTAAAGCTAGATGCAGCAGGAAAATCATTGGGCTATTCTGCGTTTGCAGAAGGCTGGCTGCAACCCAACGGAAAAGTATTAGGCCGCCCCGTAGATGTGCAACAAATGCCTGATGGCGCTTTATTGGTAAGTGATGACTATGCCGGGGCAATTTACCGTATAACTTATCAGAAGTGAAAGGGGGTAAATGTCAAACAATAACCAGGTGGTTATTGAAGAATAAAAATTTATGAACAAAGAAGGCGATGCTTACTGAAGAGATTATTCCCGTTTTTTTAAACCAAAAATTACGCATGGCCAGATAATCCAAATTCCCATTGCGACAGAAAATTTATATGTCCTGATAAGACTAATCGTCCAAAAACCCATAAGGGCAGCGCACCAGCGCTTCTTCCGGTCAGTAATTGCAATTTATTTTGCGTTGTTGCAACCCTTGTTCAGATTTGGCGTACTATAGCGTATAGGGATCAAGTGGATTATCAGGCTTACCCCCTAAACATACAGAGCTTGCGCTTTAACCGTGGGCCTTATTAGTCTTACAGAGCGTAAAATAATTTTATTAGCCTAAAAAATTTCGGGGTATTGGAAAATATTACCAGTATAATTAAAGGTTGCATTGAAAAGAACCATAAATATCAAAGGATAATTTATGAGCGTTACCGTTCCTATGCACTTAAGATAGTCTTCCGCTATATATACAGGTTTGACAAGGCAATAAATGTAACGAACGACGGGTTTGTAAAGTTGTTCCGGAATTTTGAGCAGTTCAGATTTGGTGAAGACAAGGACAATGAAGCTATACTGATGGGATGGTTAAAAAAGATATTGGTGAACACTGCAATTGATGAGCTACGAAAAGACGATATGCTTATTGAAATTGGAGGTATTCCCGAAGGCGTTTGGGAGATAAAAGATAATAGCCGGGGGGCTGACCAGCTTTTACTATATAAAGATTTAATTGTTCTTATTAAAAACCTGCCTACTGCCTACCGGGTTGTTTTTAACCTTCATGTTATTGATGGTTATACACACAGTGAAATAGCTGATATATTAGACGTGCCTGTGGGAACTTCAAAATCGAATTTGTCAAGGGCACGGTCACTGCTGCAAACCAGCATAAAAAAAATGGAGGATAACAGTTATGTGGGATAGCGAAAATAATATGGATGAATTATTCCGGAAGGCAGCTAAATACTATCCTTTAAAAAAAGCTGCGGATGGCTGGGATCAGATAGCGCCATTGCTAAAAAATGATGCCCCTGGTAAAGCTGTCGTTAAAAGTGATACTGGTAAAAAGCGGAATAATTCAATATTGATGCTATTAATTGTTGCGTTGCTTTTTTTAGCGCTTGTTACAAAAGATGGGTTGAATGTGTGGCCATCTGTTGGATATCCTGGTCACAAAAATGAAAAATCATCAAGCACTGAAAACGTAATTAATATTGCGGCAAAAGATATTTCAGGTATATATAAAAAGAAATCAGCACAGAAAATATTACCGGCTAATGCTGCCATTTATGTCCCCGGATATAATAAATATGAAAATGATCCTGGTAGTTCAGGATTTAAAAGCAAAGGCAATAATGGCAATCGTTTATTTACAAACCCGGTGTTTGAGAACACAACAAAGATGACAGGAATTGCTGTT
>JBDUCK010000327.1:0-3886 GCA_040003485.1 Ferruginibacter sp.
TTATCCGCAAAGGCGATACGATATTAGATATCGGTGCCAACCTGGGATACTATACTCTACTGTTTGCAAATTGGACCGGCAAAACAGGGAAAGTTTACGCAGTAGAACCTGTAAAAGATTTTGCTGATACCATAAAATGGGCTACCAAAAATTACAAGAATATTGAAGTATACAATTATGCACTTGGTGAAAATGAACAGGAAGTAACCCTGGCCACACCCGACCACTTTGGCTATTTAAGAACAGGACTGGCGCATGTTATAGACAATAAAGACTTAAACGGACAACATGAATTTACGTTTAAAGCACAGATGAAAAAAGGAAGTGTTTTATTTCAGCATATTCCCAGGCTGGATTTTATTAAATGCGATATTGAAGGTTACGAAGAATTTGTGTTGCCGGAAATAAATGACTTGCTGCTTAAATTTAAACCCGTTATCCAGGTAGAAACCTGGGGCGATCACAAACCAAAAGTAGAAGCATACCTATTAAATATAGGGTATGAAATTTTTGATCTGGAAGACAATATTTTAAAACGGGTAGGTGAAATAAAAAACCATCAACCCGGCGATTTAATTTTTATTCATACAGAAAATTGCGCAGTTATTGACCGGTTAATTAACGATAAAAGACAGGACTAAATGTGTAGAAAATCAAAAGATTATTGTAGCTATATTTAAAATAAATGTGAGGATAATATTTATTTACCTACACTCTCCGTAAATTTTTCTTTAATAATATTCTGCACCGGTACATTCCTGATTTTACTCTGCAGCCAGCTTACAATATCCAGGTACTGGTAGGAGCGCCGGTTATATTTACTTGTAGAAACTGTTTCCAGCTTGTCCCGCAATTGTATAAAAGATTTGTGTATGTCTTTGGGTTTGGATGACAAAGATCTTCTTAAAAAAGTAAAAATTTCTGTCAGTACAGCATCCAGGTTTTCCATTTTTGATAAAAAACGGTATACAGATTTTATAAGATATTCTACCAGCTCCATGTTACCTAATTCGTAATGAGCTATTAGGTGCAACAGGCGTGCAAAACATTGTATATCCGTTCGCAACTGCCCAACTTTTAAATTGATGATCTTATTCAGGTAAACTATGGCCTGCTCGTTATCTCCGGAGCCAAAATAGAGGCTGGCTATCTTATAATAAAATACCAATACCCTGTGGGTGTCTATGTATTGATGATATTCTTGTAGTTTTTCCTGTATCGGTTTTACCAGTTCAAGTCCTTCGGTAAATGTCCCTTCCAGGAAATGCTTATTTATTTTTGCGGTATATAAATAAACAAATGTCTGTATCTCCAGGTTTTCATTAAACGCCCCGGCAATAGCATAAAACTTTTCCAGTTGCTCCAGTTCTTCACTCATCATTTTATGCCTGCCTATTATAAACAATGCATTCAATAAATTATGCATTGCTTTTACATATAAAAAAGGATCCTCCTTTTTTACTTCGGGATGCTCAGTAAATAACTGCACCCATTTTTGTGCATGCCGGTAGTATTTTGTAAAATCAATCTGTATAATATAGTACCAGCAGTAACTTTGGTGCAGGTAGGCTTTGCCAAAAAAACTGATCTGTGTTTCATTAATGCCGTCAATGTTTTCTCTGAAAATCTTTTCAATCAGAACACTCTGTTTTTCATCAGTTACATGGCCATTCTCCAGGTATAGCTCGTACATTTTTATTGCCAGGTTAGAGAGATGCGTAACTTCATTTATCTGCCTTAAACAAAAAGTTGTTTCATCAATAAGTATACCGGCTCGTCCCTTCAGGCTTCGTGTTATGTGCCTTGCCTCAATATGTTTTTCAAACTGAAGAATTTCTAATGTAAGAATAAAATGACTATTTGCTTTTGCCTGAACTTTTACCTTTTCTAAAATCTTTAAAGCCTGTAATATCAAACCCCGGTTGTATAATATTCTGGCAAAATCTATCTGCTCCCTTATTTGAATTTCCAGGTTTTTAGGGCTGTGTAATAAACGCAAAGCGGTAAGTAATTCGCCATACAGATGTGCTTTAATATTAGGCAATTGCTGTCTTGTAATTGAGGGCAATTTTTTTAATACCTGTTCTTCATTATATTCCTTAGCTGCATCCAGCACATCGAATAATTTTACAAACTTTGCGCCTTCGTTTGCCTGGTTCCGGGAAATATACAGTTTAAAATGGCGCTTCTCAGCACCCACTAACGATTTAATCAATAAAAAAAGGGTATCGTTTATACTGTTTGCCATCGTAAATTAATTTTAGTAAAACCCTTTACCCGTAAGCCTTTTAGCTTTTTTTGCGGTGTTCTAAAGCCGTAATCCGGCCTCATTTTGATTTCTTTTTAGTCCTTAACTGAAATATTTTGTACGACTGTTTCAAATTTACGGCAGTGCAATGGCATTACAGATTTAAATATTTTACCCATGGCAGCAAATAAAATTTTCATTTTTGATACAACCCTGCGGGACGGCGAACAGGTGCCGGGTTGTAAATTAAATACGGGTGAAAAAGTAGAATTGGCACTTTTACTGGAAGAGCTGGGCGTGGATATTATTGAAGCTGGTTTCCCCATTTCTTCTCCCGGCGATTTTGCTTCTGTAAATGAGATATCAAAAATGGTACAAGATGTTACTGTTTGCGGCCTCACACGTGCAGTGCAAAAAGATATAGAAGTAGCAGCCGAAGCCTTGAAATATGCAAAGCGCCCACGCATCCATACCGGCATCGGCACTTCGGAACTGCACATAAAAGCAAAATTTAATGCAACACAGGATGAAATTTTACAGAGGGCCATACAGGCCGTAAAGTGGGCAAAAAATTTTGTAGATGATGTGGAATTTTATGCAGAAGATGCAGGCCGTACGGACAATGAATACCTGGCTCGTATAATAGAAGCCGTTATTAAAGCCGGCGCTACCACGGTAAATATACCTGATACAACTGGTTATTGCCTGCCACATCAATACGGTGAAAAAATTGCCTACCTGGTAAACAATGTACCCAATATTGATAAAGCAATTATATCCTGCCACTGCCACAACGATCTTGGATTAGCTACAGCCAATTCTATTGGAGGTATCATAAATGGTGCAAGACAAATAGAATGTACTATTAACGGCCTTGGCGAAAGAGCTGGTAATACCTCGTTGGAAGAAGTAGCGATGATTATCCAGCAACATAAAGCCTTAAATTTTTATACAAACATAAATAGTAAACAACTTAATCCCCTGAGCCGTACCGTTGCTGATGTTATGCGCATGCCGGTACAACCAAATAAAGCAATCGTTGGCAGTAATGCCTTTTCTCATTCTTCCGGTATTCACCAGGATGGGTTTTTAAAAGATGCACTTACCTACGAAATTATTAATCCTGAAGAGGTGGGTGCAGACAGTTCAAAGATAGTACTAACGGCCAGGAGTGGCCGTAGTGCCCTGGCTTTCCGTTTTCAAAAGTTAGGTTTTCAATTTTGCAGGAACGATGTGGACACTTTATATAATGAATTTCTAAAAGTTGCAGATAATAAAAAAGAAGTAAGTGACGACGATCTTAATATTCTGGCTAAAGAATATGCAGCACAGGTTGCATAATTTTTTTACAAACAGTGGTATAACTATTTAACATCGTTGTGTCACGATAATCCCATTTCTCGGAACCGCTTTTGCGGCATACCGATATTGGACTTTCACCAGGGAGTAGAGAGACGATATTTAAAACAATATTTTTAAATAATAATAATATAGATTCCGTTTAGGGAAAGGGTATGGCAAAAACTTTATTTGAAAAGATCTGGGAAAAACACATCGTTAAAACTATCGATGACGGGCCTTCGGTGTTATACATTGACAAGCACTTGATACATGAAGTAACCAGCCCACAGGCATTTG
>JBDUCK010000328.1:0-3841 GCA_040003485.1 Ferruginibacter sp.
CTATCTGCAATATGGCAAAGTCGTCATACTTATCTGCAATAGCTTTAAAATATCCAAGTGGCGTGCTGTGGTCGCCACCAAGCAGGCCTACCAGTTTACCCTGATCTAACAATTGTGTTGTTTGTTCATATACCCACTCGTTTAAAAATAAACCACCTGCATTTATTTCTTTCAGCGTTTTACACATGAATTTATTTTCTCCTACAATTTCCCCCTGAGAAATATAGTTGATATATAACTCAGCTTCCTTGCGTAGATAATCACTTTTTGTCAGGATCTTTTTATCTGGCTTACGCATATAAAAGCCTTGTTTCCAGGCATCCTTTATTTCTGGATCATACAGATCTACCTGCAGGCTTGCATTAAGCACATGGTCTGGTGCCCTTGCGGTGCCACCGTTATAACTTACCGTTACTTCCCACGGGATAGGCACAATTACCAGGCGGGCATCTTCTTCTGTAGAGGGGAGGCCAAAAATATTATTGTTAGGGTTACCAACGGAATTAGGATCAAAATTTGACAAATCTGCCATTACAATTATTTAAAAAGTTTTGCAAATATAGCGCTTGTTCATACTTTTTTCGGCTTGACAGAAAACTAAAAGCAAAATCTTATCCAAAGCTGTTTTAAGTTAACTTTGCGGAAAATTTAACGCCATTTAATTTTACTTTGTTACTAACGCAAAATAGTTTTGAAAAAATGGTGGCATACAATATTTAATAAAAACAACAAATGAAAAAATCGCATATAATTATTTTGATAGGCATTGCGGCATTGATCGGGGGCCTGCTCGCCTACTCTTCTGATTTTTCTACTTATGATACCGTAAATTCTGCCAGGCAAAAGCCGGGTAAATTTGTGCATCTTATTGCAAGATTAGATAAAACCAGGCCGGTGGAATACGACCCGATCAATAACCCAAATTATCTCGCCTTTTATGCAATAGATAGTTTGGGAGGCCAAACAAAAGTTATTTACCGAAACAGCAAACCTGCCGACCTGGAAAAAAGTGAACGCATAGTGATGAAAGGTAAAATGCAGGCAGATCATTTTGAATGCAATGATATTTTACTTAAATGCCCCAGCAAATACAAAGATGATAAACAGGAGCTTCAAAAAAGCCTGGAAGAACAGACTGCCACCAAATAATTTTTTGCAAACCTAACTTCTTATAATGATTTTTGAAGGCGAACATTTACTTCCGGGACAATTCGGACATTTTTTTGTAATTCTCTCTTTTGTTGCTTCTCTTTTAGCAACTGTTTCTTTTTTTACTGCCGGCAGGCAAACTGATATTGCTTTAAAAAATAGCTGGCTTCGTTTTGCACGTACCTGTTTTTTTATACAGGTTGCGGGTGTAGTCATTGTGTTTGCAATCATATTTTATATCTGCTCCAATTATTATTATGAATATATGTATGCTTATAAACATGCATCTAAAGAACTGGAATATAAATACCTGCTGGCGTGTATCTGGGAAGGCCAGGAAGGAAGTTTTTTATTATGGACCATCTGGCACAGTGTATTGGGTGTCATCCTTATTTTTAAAAGCAAAGAGTGGGAAGCGCCTGTAATGACGGTTATCAGTTTTGCCCAGTTCTTTCTATTAATGATGATACTCGGTACCTATATTTTTGATATCCGTATTGGTAACAGTCCTTTTACACTCACCCGAAACGAAATAGCCGGGCCTATTTTCAGCCAACCCAATTATCTCAGTTTTATAAAAGATGGCGTAGGCTTAAATGTTTTGCTCCGCAATTACTGGATGGTGATACATCCCCCGGTATTGTTTTTAGGATTTGCAAGTACCATTGTCCCTTTTGCGTATGCATATGCCGGTATGCAGACCAAACGTTTTGGAGATTGGGTAAAGCCAGTGCTGCCATGGGCTTTAATGAGTGCGACTGTTTTAGGTGTTGGTATTATGATGGGTGGAAAATGGGCTTATGAATCACTTAATTTTGGTGGCTACTGGGCCTGGGATCCGGTAGAAAATGCCTCCCTGGTACCCTGGCTTATTTTGATTGCCGGCCTGCATACCATGGTAGTGTATAAAGCAACCGGCCATTCTTTACGGGCAAGTTATTTATTTGCCATGCTTAGCTTTATTTTCATTCTGTATTCTACTTTTTTAACCCGTACAGGTATATTAGGAGATACTTCTGTGCATGCATTTACAGAAGCAGGAAAAGCAATAAATATAATGATTGGCCTATTTGTAGTAGCCTTTGCAATACCGGGCTTGCTGTTGCTTTTTATTAATTACAAAAAAATACCCACCATACATAAAGAAGAAAATACCAACTCACGGGAGTTCTGGATGTTTATAGGTTCCCTGGTATTTTTCCTGACGGCTCTTTTTATCACCGCTAAAACCTCGGTGCCGGTTTATAATAAAATTTTTGGTACCAGGATAGCTCCACCAGAAGATGTAGAATTTTCCTATAACAAAATTGTTGTGTTGGTGGCCATCCTTATTGGATTACTAACAGCGGTTACTCAATATTTAAAATATAAAACTACCGGCAAAGCTTACCTGCTTAAAAATATTGGCTGGCCTACTTTCATTGCGGTTATAATTACTGTATTGCTTGCGATATTTTATCCTTACACCTTTCGTAAACACGGCGCAGGATTTTTAGGTGCGATTTACCTAGCATCATTTGCGTGCACTTATGCTGTAGTGGCCAATGCCTTTTATATCTGGAAAGTATTAAAAGGAAAAATGGTTAATGCGGGCGCATCTATTGCACACGCCGGATTTTCATTGATGCTTGTGGGTATCTTAATCTCGGCAGGTAATAAAGAAGTGATCAGCAGCAGTAGTGTTAATGGCATTAATCTTCCTGCCGGTAAAGATCCCATGACCAAGCAGGATGATGACCCAAGGGAAAACCTGACCCTGATCCGGCAGTTAGGCACCCGCATGGCGGAGTATGAAGTAACCTATACAAAAGATTCTTCCGGCAATGAAAAAGGAAGGAAATTTTATGAGCTCCAGTTTCAGAAAAAAGATCCCATAACAAAAAAAATTACTGAAACATTTATGTTGCTACCAGATGTGTACATGATGAAGGATAATAACATGAGCAGCAACCCGGATACAAAATCATATCTCACTAAAGATGTTTTTACTTATATCTCTTACGCTTTAAATAAAGAAAGTAACGAGGATACAGCGCAATTTAAAGAGGTAGAACTTAATGAAGGTGATACTGCCTATTACGGTAATGGAATGCTTGTTTTAAACCAGGTTACAAAAAATCCAACTAATTCAAAATACCCGTATAATACAGCAGCTGTAGCACTTATGGCTGATATTACTGTAATAAGTAAAGACAGTATGCGGTATAAAGCTATGCCACTTATACAGGTGGATAGCTTAGGTATAACACAGGTAAATGATACCGTATTTGCTCAAAATTTATATGTCCGGTTTTCAGGCGTAACAGAAAATAAAAAGATTAAAATAGGCGTTAAAGAATCGGACAAACTAATAGATTTTGTAACAGTAAAAGCTTACGTATTCCCTTTTATAAACCTGGTTTGGCTGGGTCTTATTATTATGGCGTTGGGACTGGTAATGAGTATGATAAAAAGAGGGAATTTTTCAAAACCACAAGCTGCTGGAATTTTAATTTTTGCTACAGCTGCATTGTTTTATATGTTTTTACTGGCAAATCAATAAAATATAAATAGATACGCTGATGACACGAATAAGACAGATTTTACCGGTTTTATTCTTTGACTTGTGTTTAGCGGTCAATATTTCATCCAGAAGCTAAAGGCTTTTTTTAGCTGGCTGCGTTAGGGATTGAAGCGGAAATCCTTTTTGATC
>JBDUCK010000329.1:0-3832 GCA_040003485.1 Ferruginibacter sp.
CTCCATGAATTAAAACTAATGGTGTTCCAATTCCATGAATTTCGTAATACATTTTCAGTCCGTTTACGTTTGCATAGCTACTTATACTGTCCTGTCTGGCTGCATTGTCGGTGGTTGTTTGCATTGTCACTTTTTTGTTGTTTGGGTTATTACAGCTTGAAATTATTACTGCTGTTAAGGTTAGTAAAATTGTTCTTTTCATCACTAGTTAAAATTAATTTCTTGCAGTTAGTTTCAAGTTTGCAGTGTCGCCAAGAGCCTTCGCCGCTGCTATTGTACCCTCATTAATTTATAAAGTTACCGCCGCCGCTTGGTTGTTAAACCACCGGAGATATACGAACTACCATATTTGATTTTTATGTAAGTCTCGAAATATACATTAACGTAAATATTGAATGGCCCAATTTTATCAAACGGAAATTGATAAATATAAAAGTTTTTACATTAAGGGTAGTTAGGTAGTGGTGCCCGTTGGTCTGGAAGCACAGATGGGGCGGGTTATAAGTTTTTTGAAATACCAACAACGGAGAAAAAAAAGTTTGGAATATAATAGTCGCACCAACATAGGCGAAAAGGTGTCAAGTCTGTATCATCCTTGTGTTTTCGTGGTTACTCTTGTAGTATTTTTGTTTGGTTTTGCTGTATAAAAAAATGCCCCTTCTGCCTATAACTTAATATAGTTCTCTACATCATTGCCTTTCAATTTTAATGCCTTTGTGTTTGATTGTAATATTTTATAGGCAACCCTGTTAATTTTTTTGGAATCAATTTTACTCCACTTGCCTTTACCTTTTTCAAATTCAGTTTTAAAGATTGATCTAGAAAGGTCTCGGATTACACAATAGTTGGCAACTGAATGCCCGTTATCACTATTATAATTGGCATTATCAATGAAAAAATTAACCGTTTCATAAAGTGTTTTCTTTTCAAGACTCAGTTCAGTTAATTTTGCCCTGTACTCTAAATCTGCACTTTTGAGTTTAGGGAATAATTTATAATCAGCAAAATGCCGCCCTTCATGTGCAAGGTAACTTATCAAAAAATCTTCACTGGATAAGTCGTATGCTTTCTTTACACAAAAAAGGGATTCCTTAGTTGTCCAGCCTCCGGGATAATGTCTGTCTACCGTTGCATATTCTTCCCAACCAAGGGTAATAAAATCATCCATCATGGTTACTGGTGCACTTATTTTTTCTTGATGCAATTGAAAACTATAGACTGTATCTTTTTGCGTTTTCCATATAAGAAGGTCTAATAGTCTCCCCGTTTTTCCAAACCCTGTTGTGTGTAATTGAAAAGTCTCCAGATACTCTTTTAAAAAGCGATCCAGGTATTCGCCAATCGTATCCCTGTTGGTGGTGGTGGTTATAACTTTTGCAGGGGGATAATGTGAAATGAGGTATCCAATTAGGCTTCTGCCTAGCTTTTCGTCATAATTTGAACCCGGATCTAATACTGACATTCGCCAATAAGCTGTGTAAAGCTTTATCAGGTCGTCAACTGGTGAAGCAACTGCTGGATAGGCACTTTGGTCGGTACTGAATTTAAATCTTTGTTCCAGATTAAATTTCAGTTTCCTATCCTTTTCTGAAAGGAAACCGCTATCAATATCTATAACCTTTAGCGCATCTTTTATGTTTCCATCAAGAGCAAATGCATAAATTTTTGAAAGGTCTAATTTTATGCTGTCCCTAGATGCAATTTGAGCAAAATTTTTTCCTTGGAATAAAATTAAGCAAACTGCCCATACAATTACCTGTGATTTTTTCATCAGCCTATTTTCTAATAAAAATAGAAGTGTTGATTCGTAAAAAATTGTACCAGATTAACTTTTTATAGCCAATCTGAATTGATGAGGTGAAATGGTGTAGATAGATTTAAAAGAGCGGATAAAATGTGCATCGTCATAAAAACCATACCTGTGGGTAATATCGCTTATGGGAAGGGCAGTATTTAACAGAAGGGAAAAAGCATTTGTAAGTTTCAGATTTAACTGATAGGCGCCAATTGTTATGCCAGTTGCTTGTTTGAATGCTCTTGCAAGATAAACAGGGTGTACAAATACTTTTTTAGAAAGTGATTCGAGGGAATGAAAACATTCAATCTCATCTTCTACAATTTCAATTACTTTTTTTACAAGGGATTTAAACCTGCCAACATCAGTAATATTGTTGATTTGAAATAACCATTCTGAAATAAACTCCAAAGCCAAGTCCTCGTGGTGATTATTTTTAAAGCTGATGAGCAGGCTATACAATGAAGGGAAACTGCCAGGTTTATATTGGGTGAATTCATCAGGTAATATAAATTGTGACTCGAACTGCTTTTGCCAATCTTTTTTAAATTCTATATTAAAACAAGTGCCACCATCATTATTGAAATTATTTTTATGAGCATAGTTATTGGGTCTGAAAAGTATACTGCCTGCGGTTATGAAAATCGTTTTATCTTCATTCTGTTCCGAATAGTTTCCGTTTGTCAAAATGCTGAGGTAGTTATTATCGTGATAATGTTTTACCGTATCATGATTCGGCTCATATGAAGTGATGCTGAATTTTAGATAATCATTATCATAAGATTTTAAATCCTCCCCAAAATATGTTCCTTCTTTTAGGTTTATGGTCATTTTTTTCTGTCTGTTAATTGTTCGAAAGTTAATAGTCAATAAGGTCGCTCTATTATTGTCGATAGTTAAACATTTGCGAAGGTTTGATATTTTAAAAACGCCCGCCCGGAACCGATACTTAATTGAAAATATATTGTACAAGTTAACAACTAAAAGCCAAATAGTAGACGTCAGGCCGGACAGAAGATGCCATGTTGCTGGAGCTAAACTTACATTTTGCCGTCACGCTTTTTCGTCCACGTTGCTGTTCCATCAATAAGTAAGAACTATCCCCCCGCCTGGTTTTCTAAACCAACTGGGATAGACGAACTTACCATAATTTATTTTTATGCAAGTTCGGAATTTAATATTAACGTGAGGATTGAATGGCCCAATTTTATCAAGCGGGATCCAAGAACCACTTTGCATAGGATACATTTATTAGAGGTAGTTTTTGGTTAACTGTTAATTTGGATTTTGTCATCGGGACTTTTCTAATGACTTAATTTCTGTCAAAATTATTTTAACAGCAGTCTTGCCAATATTTTCTACATAATGTTTGCCTACAGCATGAAGCCAAGACCCAGTTCCAGCCTTTTCATCTGCCATAACAATTTCGCCGTTTTTAAGATATACTTTTAACTGTCCACCGGAAACAACATATGATGACTTAGCAGGGTGAGTATGCCATTCGTCTTTTTTACCCGGGTCTAAAGTGTACTCTAATACTCTTACATATTCATTGTCCAATAGGAGTTTAAAGTTGGCTGGAGATGCTTTAAGTGCATCAATATTTAAGGTCTGTTTATTTTTATTTTGCAAAACGCTACTGTCACTATTGGTTGCTTTGCTCTGTGCAACTTCGGTGTCCTGATTACAAGAGAAAAAAAACCAAACAATCAAAACAAAAAAAATAGATTTTTTCATTGTTATTTTTTTCTATAAAAATATATTTCTAATTAAATATTTAATATTGAACAAGATTTTTATTTTTGTTCAATCCAGATTAACTGTACAAGAGTGCGACGCCACCGAAGCTAAATTATTGTATACTGCCTGGCTCAAAAAAAATATTACCGTTTGCCTTTATCAATTTTGCTACTACTTTATCTATGGGTAGTGTTACCGCATCTTCATTAAATTGTTGCCAATTTATAAAGCGAAAAGTTTCTGTTTCGCCGGTGGTTTCATACATTTTTATTTGTGTTTCGTCAAACTGAAAAGGGG